>JAFDBP010000273.1 GCA_019313245.1 Deltaproteobacteria bacterium | reverse complement strand
GTGTAGAAGACGCTGACCCGGTGGCGTTCGATGATGTCCCAGAAGCGGTCCGGGCCCGGATGCGTCGGCACACCCTCGTACATCAGGCTCGTCACGCCGTTTGCGAGGATTCCGTAGATCACGTAGGAATGGCCGGTGATCCAACCGATGTCCGCGGTGCACCAATAGGTGTCGGTCTCGTTCAGATCGAACAGCGCCCTGGCGGTCGTCGTGACGTGGGTGAGGTAACCGCCCGTGGTGTGCAGGATGCCCTTGGGCTTGCCGGTCGTCCCGCTGGTATACAGGATGAACAGCGGGTGCTCGGAGTCGAGCTTGGCGGGAGCGCACTTCGCGCTGGCCTCTCGCATCAGATCGTGCCACCAGTGATCGCGCCCCGAGTCCCACGCGACTTCTTCGCCCGTTCTCTTGACCACCACGACGTGTTCCACCACGTCGAGTCCCGCGACGGCTTCGTCCACGGCGGGCTTCAGCGCATGTGCCGCGCCCCTCCGGTAGCCGCCGTCTGCCGTCACGACGACGTGCGCGCCCGCGTCCTCGATGCGGTCGCGCAGCGCTTCCGCTGAAAAGCCTCCGAACACCACGCTGTGGATCGCGCCGATGCGGGTGCAGGCGAGCGTCGCGATCGCGAGTTCGGGAATCATGGGCATGTAGAGCGCGACGCGGTTGCCCTTCTTCACGCCGAGACCCTTGAGCGCGTTCGCGAATCGGCAGACCTCGCGATGCAGTTCGCCGAAGGTCAGCACCCGGGTGTCGCCAGGTTCGCCCTCCCAGATGATCGCGGCCTTGTTGCGCCGCCAGGCGTTCTCGCCGACCAGGTGTCGATCGAGGCAGTTGTAGGAGACGTTCAGCTTGCCGCCGACGAACCACTTGGCGGCCGGTGGCTTCCACTGCAGCACCTTCTTCCAGGGGGTGAACCAGCTGACGTTTTCCCTGGCCATCTTTGCCCAGAAGCGCTGGGGATCCTTCGCGCCGAGTTTGCGGTACTCGTCGACGGTTCGTTTGTTCCAATTGGCGTTCTTCACGAACTCGGCGCTCGGTTTGAAGCTGCGCTTCTCTTTCAACAGGGATTCGATGTCAGCCATGCCGCTCCATCCTCCGGATCGGTTCCTGGGTTTCGGTTGATCGCATTGGGTTCAGCGATCCGTGACGAGCGCCTCTACGTCTTCCGGATCTGTCGCGATGGCTTCCGTCAGGTTCTCGCAACCGTTTTCGGTGATCGCGATGTTGTCTTCGATACGCACGCCGATGCCTCGGAACTCGGCGTGAACGTCCGCGTCGTCGGCTGTCAGATAGATTCCGGGCTCGACGGTGAAGACCATGCCGGGCTCGAGCGAGCGGTGATTGCCATCCAATCCGTAATTGCCCACGTCGTGAACGTCGAGGCCCAGCCAGTGACTCGTCTTGTGCATGTAGAAGCGCCGGTAGGCCTCGCTTTCGATCAGGTCGTCGACCCTGCCCGACAGCAGCTTGAGATCGACGAGGCCCTCCACGATGCTGCGCACCGAGGCCGCGTGCACGTCGGCGAGGGTCTTGCCGGGCGCGCATTGTTCGATCCCCGCGCGCTGCGCGGCCAGCACCACGTCGTAGATCGCGCGGCCCGGGGCGCTGTAGCGGCCGCCGACGGGATAGGTGCGGGTCACATCCGACGCGTAGCCCTCGAGCTCGCAGCCCGCGTCGACCAGAACCATCTGCTGAGCCTGCAGCTTTTCGCTGTTGGTCACGTAGTGGAGGACCGTCGCGTTGTTGCCCCCTCCGACGATCGTCGTGTAGGCGGGACCTCGCGCACCCAGACGCCGGAATGTGTATTCGATCACCGCTTCGACTTCGTATTCGTAGACGCCGGGCTGCGCGAGCCGGGCGCCCGCTTCGTGGGCTTCGCGGCTGATCGCCGAGGCGCGGCGCATGATGTCGAGCTCGGCGGGCTCCTTGTGCAGGCGCATCTCGTGGACGATGGAGCGGGGATCCACGATCGCGTCCGCGGGCGCGCCGACGTTGCGCGAGCGCAGGCGCATGCCGTCGAGGGCGCTCGTGATTGCGCGATCGATCTCGGCGGCGTGTCCGAGCACGTGATAGATCCGCCTGGATCGCCGGACGATGTCCGGAAGTTGATCGAGAAACTCCGCTTCGGGATAGGCTTCGTCGGCTCCGTAATCCTCGCGCGCGCCTTCCACGCCCGGCCGATAGCCGGTCCAGGTCTCCATTTCGGGATTGCGGGGCTCGACGAACAGGCTGTACTCGGGCCCGCCATCGGTTCGCAGCAGCGCGATCGCGTTCGGGTGGTCGAAGCCCGTCAGGTACCAGAAGTCGCTGTCCTGGCGAAAGGGATACTCGGTGTCTCGCGAGCGCGGGACCATGCCCGCGCCCCGGAAGATCGCAATCGCGTCGGGACCCATCGCGTCGCGCACCCGCTTTCGCCGCTCTTCGAACATGCGCCCATCTTACCCCGCATTTCCCCGCTGGTCCCGGCGTCGCGCAGAGGGCGCAAAATTGCGGTTTTGTTACGGAATATCTCGGCAGACGACGCCGACATCCGAACAGTAGGTCGCGCAGATGCGGTCGCCGTCGGCGACCGCGCTGTAGTAGAGGCCGCCCTCATCGAACTGCGGCAGCCGGGTCGAGCGAACTCGACGGGGCGAATCGACGACGTGGACCCAACCGCTCCAGCGCGAAACGACGACCCGCCCGTCCGTCGCCAGCTTGATGTCCTGAACGAAATCCAGGGCCGCGGCGAAAGCCGGATCCAGTAGGATGCGGCGGCCACCCTCGATGTCCTCCCCAGCCGCGCTGATGCGCAACCAGAGCTTGTGGCCTTCGATCTCCGCGCGGTAGCCCGTTCCGTTTTCTGCGAATGCGACGAACTGGATCTCGGGTTCGGATATCCGACGCAATTCTTCTCCTCGATCGCTCAACACGTAGGCGTCATGGCGCTGCGGATTTCCTGGCGCGAGCGGCAGCAGGTCGGTCGTGACCCAGATTTCGGCGCGCAGCGGATCGAAAGCGACGGTCTTCGGTGCAACCCGGTAGCCATCCGGCGCGCGAAGCGGAAATTCGGCCAGCAGCGCTCCGTCCGCGTCGAAGGACACGATCGAACCGCTGCCCTCGGGTTCGCGCGCGCTGCCGTAGCGCGAGGCGAGCACGCCCCCGTCTGGTCCGGCCGCGAGTTCGTTGAGACCCGTGCCGAGATCGGGAAGCCGGACGACTCGGCCACCGGGCAATTCTGTGTAGCCGGCGGATTCGTAGAAGGTCGTGAAGTAGATCCGCCCGTTCGGGTGGGCGAGAACGTCCCAGACGCCAGATCGCTCACCGCCGGCACCGACTTCCAGCGGTTCGAGCATGCGCTCCCGGCGCAGATCGAAGCGACCGATGGCGACGGGCCCTTCCGCGAGCAGATCCGCCATCGGGTCGCTGCCGTGAGAGCGCATCGCGGACCAGAATGCGGCCGTGCCGAAATAGAGCACGGCGCCGCGCGCGTCTCCGTACCACGCGCAATAGCGCTCGACGGAACTCGGCGAGTCGTCGAGGTAGATGCGGGCTTGCGGTTCGCGGCCGTCCGGGTGAAGGCAGCCGACGGGCAGCAGCAGCGCGAGTGCGATCGAGATGCCGAGGCGATTGCCGCCGATGCGCTGCAGCTGGAATCGAAACGCGCGGAGGAACATGGAAATTCTCAGCCGGGCGGTCGAACGGGCGCTCGGCTTCGGCTCACGTCTCCTTCGTCGAAGGTGCGGCTTCCCGATTGACCTTCGCGACTTCGACCCCGAACTCTCGAACGAACCAGCCCTTCAATTCGGGCACGTCTTGCAGATCGGTCTTCGATTTTGGATCCCGCCAGGCGATCGCCTCGAGCGCTGCGTTGGGGCACAGCACGCCCGGATCGATCTTCAATTCGGTCGACTTTTCGGCGCGCCAGCGCTTGAGTTCGGTCAGCCGGCGTTCGCCCTGCCGGTCGAGTCTCTTGCTGCGCCCGCTGTTCGGCAATTTTGGTATCGGTCCGTGTTCGGTCTTCTTGCCCGCGCGCACGGCCGCCATCAATTCCCGTCCCATTCTTCTCTGGATCAGGTCGGTGATTCCCGTGATCCCCCCGAGGTCGGCCTGTTTGCGGGGCTGCTTCTCGGCGATCTCGAGCAGCGTGCGGTTGCCGAGCACCTTGAAGGCCGGCCGGTCGAGTTCGCGGGCCCGCTTGTCTCGCAGGAAGTAGAGCTCGCGCAGAATCGAGAGGCTCTTCGGGCCGAGCTTGCGCGCGCCCTTGATCCGCAGATAGCCGAGCTTGTCGAATTCGCGCTCGGGCCACTTGCGGCCGCAGAGCGCTTCGAATTCTTCCTGGGCCCAGCGGCGGCGTTTGACCGCGTGGAGTTCCTTCTTGAGCAGCGCGCTGAGTTCGATCAGGTAGAGCACGTCCGACGCCGCGTAGCTGAGTTGCTTTGCGGACAGCGGCCTCGCCGACCAATCCGAGCGCTGCTGTTCCTTGGGCAGCTTGACGCCGAAGTGTCGCTCCGCGATCCCCGCGAGACCCACGGACGGGTAGCCGAGGATTTGCGCGCTGATCATCGTGTCGAACAGATTGGCGAATTCGAAGCCGCAGTCGCGCTTGAGGACGAAGAGGTCGTACTCGGCGGCGTGGAAGATCTTGCGGATGTCCGGTGAGGCGAAGATCGGCGCGAGGGGCGAGAGTTCCTTGGGGCCACCGAGCGCGAGCGGATCGACCAGATAGATCTGCTTGCGCGTGGCGACCTGGACCAGACAGGTCTTGTCGAAGTAGTGATAGAAGCTGTCGGCTTCGGTGTCGAAGGCGAGCAGCTTCTCACCCAGCAGTTCTTGCGCGAGGCTATCGAGATCTTCTCGTGTCTCGATCAGCTGAAAATCCGCCACTTGTGGCCTCTTTGCCGGTCTCATCATTTTCACGTTCCAGAAGACGACGCACGCAATCGGGAGTCGGCTTGGAGGGCACACGACGCAAGGAGGGACTTGTGCGACGCGGTGACCCGATGCTAGCCGAGCCCGCTTCGCGGGGAAAGCCGTCGGCCGCCACTCCGGTATTCTGGTCGGATGATTCGGGCGGGAGTGGGTATCTCAACGGGCGCCGCTGGCCCCGCGGCCGTCGAAGAGGCCGCCTCGGCGGCCCTCGCGGGCGCGGGTGCGGTCGACCTCGCCATCCTGTTTGCGACCCCCGCCTACCCGGAAGGCGCGGAGCGCCTGCTGGCGGCCGCCGTCGACGCGCTGGGGACCTCGGCGGTCGTCGGGGCCTCGGCCCACGGCGTGCTCGGAGCCGGTATCGAGTGCGAGAGCCGGGCT
>JAFDBP010000272.1 GCA_019313245.1 Deltaproteobacteria bacterium | reverse complement strand
GCCAGCAGCGCGACGGCGATCAGTGCGATGGCAGCAGGTCGGATGAGCGCCATTTCTGTCCTCCCGGATCGTGGGTCGAGTAGGATGCCAATTTCGGCTCGATTCGCTCTATGGGCTGCGCGGACTCGCGGTTCTATTCGTCCTTCTGAGTCTCACCTCAGCAACGCCAGATTCAACCCGGCGACAGCGCTCGTCGCGCTCGCGGCAGTCGTCCTCGCCCTGCCGATCGAGTGCCCTTCCATCCACACGCGTCTTGCGCGCAGGTTCATCGCGCTGTCGACTTCCCAGGTGCAGCCGCGCTAGAAGCGATACTGAAATCCGACTGACCAGATCACCTGTTTCAGGTTGTCCAGCTTGCCGGTCGGAAGCAGATAGCCCCCATCGACGAAGAATCCGACCTTCTCGGTGACGTAGAAATCCACCCCGCCGCCGAAGCGCGCCACGAAGGCATCGCCACTGGTTCTTATACCGAGGGGGAGCTTTTCGTCCGCGTCGTAGTTCATCACGCCGATCCCTGCGAGCAGAAACGGCTGCACGCGACCCGTCAGCGGGTAGGCCTTCAGGTTGCCGGTGAACGACAGCGTCTCGATCTGGATGGCATTCGCCTTGTTGGTGCGGACATCGAGTTCGACGTCGGAACTCGCGTACCACTGAAACTGGGCCTCAGCGGCGAGGTGCGGGTGGAAGCGGTAGCCGGCGCGAAGACCGAGACCCAGGGGCTTTTCGATCTCCATCGGAAAGCTGTAACCGAGAGCTTCCAGTCGCTCCCTGACGTCGTCGTTCACGTCCGTGTACCAGGTGCCCGACATGGCGGCGGCCAGATAGAAGCCGTCGCGCGCGTATTCCGACACCTCGACCGGCTCGGGTTCCTCCATCGCGGGCTCCGGTTCAGGCTCCGGCTCGGGCTCGGGTTCCGGCTCGGGCTGGGTCTCGGCGACCGGCGCAGATTCGGTGTAGGGCTCGGGCTCGATGTCGTCCGCCTGCGCGGAAATAGCGAAGAGTAAGAGCGTGAGCAGCACCGCGAGGCAAGCCGTGCTTCGAATGCCGAAGCCATCGCTTCCGCATGCCGCGTGGCGCAGCGCTCGACCGAGCGTCGCCAATTGCACGGGTGCGCCTCTGCCGGATCGGGTCAGAAGCGTCGAAAATACGATGGCGCGTGACATGACAATTCTCCTTCGGGGAGCCGTGTGTTCACATCGATCCGGCTGCGATCTCTCGGCCCGCTCTAACCACTCCGCTGCGGACCGGCGGTTGGAAATCGCTCGGCCTTCTCATAACCGACCATGGGGCAGCATATTGTACAAACGAACGTATTCAACTCACGCCGCACTATACCCGCCGGCAATATTTTGGGCGAATTTTTGGAGTCGGTGGAAGACCCGATTTGCACGGATCGGGGCTACCCAGGCCCGGTCTGGACAACCGCAACCGAGCCAGCGCACCGACTTCCCACGGCTCACAGGGGGCGCTTGGGGACATTTTCGGCGCAGATAGATCCCCAGCTGGCAGTCCCCAATGCCCCATGCGCCAACACTCGATGCCCTCGGCGACCGAGATCGATCCGCCAATCGCCACCCGGTCTTGCGGTAGGATTCGAGCCGACGGACCAAACAGCTCGCGATTCGGGCAAAGAAAGGAAAGTTGAGATGAGGGTCTTGCAGTTGGGCGTTGGCTCGGTGGGCGAAGTCACGGCGCGAACCGTGGCCGGCGAACCCGAGGTCGACAAAGTAGTTCTGGCAGACATCGATGAGGAGCGGACGACAGAGATCGCCGGAAAGCTCCCGGCCGACAAGGTCGAGACGCTGGGGCTCGATGTCGCCGATCGCAGTGCACTGGTTCGGGCGCTGAACGGCGTCGATTTCGTGATCAACGGATTGACCCCAGACGTCAACATGGATCTGATGGACGCTTGTCTCGAGACCGGCACCCACTACATGGACATGGCGGCCGCCGGCCCGCGCAATGTGGTCGGCACGGCCGATCTCGATGAGGAGTTCGCGCTCGATGGGGCGTTCAAGAAGAAGGACCTCACGGCACTCGTCTGCTTCGGCATCGACCCGGGCGCCAGCGACGTGTTCGCGCGCTACCTCTACGACCAACTCGACACGGTGGAAAGGTTGACCGTATTCGACGGCGACAACGCCAGCGCAGACGGCTACACGTTTGCCCCGGCCTTCTCGCCGACGACCATGGTCGAAGAGTGCCTGATGCTGCCGCCGATCGCGTTCGAGAACGGCCGACGCATTCTGCGCAAGCCGCTGAGTCACTCGAGGGAGTTCGAGTTCCCGGAGCCGATCGGCAAGTTGAAGGTCTGGAATGTCGACCACGAAGAGTCGCAGCTGATGCCCATGTTCCTCGCCGGCAAGGGCCTGCGCGACGCCGACTTCTTCATCGCGCTCGACGACGGCTGGGTGAACCTGTTGCTCACCTGGCGCAATCTCGGCTTCGACCACAATCAGGAAATCGAGTTCGAAGGCGCCCGCTTCCGGCCGCTCGACCTGCTGGTCTCGCGCCTGCCGAAGTCGATCGACCTGATCGGCAAGCTGCACGGCCACACCTGCGTCGGCACGCTGGCCGAGGGCACCGAGGACGGCAAGCCCGTGCGGCGCTACATGTACCAGATCACCTCGCACGACGAAGCCTTCAAGAAGCACGGCGTGCAGGGGACCGGCTGGCAGACGGGCGTACCGGCCGCGTGTGCGGCGATCATGTTCGCCAGGGGTTTGATTCGCGATCGCGGCATTCTGGCGCCGGAATGCATCGACCCGCAGCCGTTTCTCGAACTGATGACGCAGCACGAGATGCCGTGGCACGTAATCGACATGCCGACCGACGATTGATCGCGCCGCGCTTCTATCGATCGAAGCGGTGACTCAGCGGGCTGTGCCGGACGGGCCAGATGCCCGTTTCCGCCGCGCGGCGGCCGTCGAACACGAGGAAGCTCTTGCCGCGGTAATGCGGCAGCGGCCTGAGCAACGCCGCCAGAGCGGTGGCGTCATCCGCTGCGACCACCAGCAGCGGAGCGCCGGTACTCTGGCGCGCGGTCCAGACCCGGGCCGTTCCCCGGCCGGCGAGGCTCTCCGGCACGGCGTCGAGCCCGACGCGGGAGAGAAACGCCTTCACCTGCGGTGTGATGCCGATGATCAACAGCGGATCCGGCGGCACTTCCGACGCGTCGGCCGGCCCGAACCGCGCCGCCGTATCCAACAGGCGTTCGGCGAGCTGCCGCGCCGTCTGTTCTGCATCGGCGGACTCCGCGACGACGAACGTCCAGGCATCTTCTGCCAGCGTCACATCGCGCAGAATGGTCGGCGCCTCCCCGGGCAGCAGGCGGCGGAACAGCTCGTAGTTGGGATCGAGATGAACTGCGGATGGTGCGGCTGCCGCGACCAGCGTAGTCGTCGTCTCCGCGCCCTCCAGAACGATCTGGCGGCGCAACGGGCCCGCGTCCGTATCGATTGCGACGGGGACCGCAAGCCGATAGGCGGGGGCATCCTGGCGGACGCTGAGCTGGATTCGGTAGGCGCCGCCCTCCTCGATCAATCGAACTTCACCGAGATTCAGGCGCGGCGCGCCCACCCGCTCCAGCCACTGTTCGAAAAACTGCGAGAGGTCGCGCCCCGCGGCCGACTCGAAGGCCTGGCGCAGCTCGCTCCAACCGGCGATCCGAAAGCGCTGCTGTTGCCAGAACAGACGAAGGCCTTTGGAGAATGTTTCGTCGCCGAGTTCTCGGCGCAGCATGTGAAAGATGAACGCGACCTTGTTGTAACCGACGACCTGGCCCGCATCGTGGCGCTTGCCGGTGAAGGCGGTGACCGGAACGTCGCGTCCCGCGGGCAGCGCCGCGAAATCCCGCAGCCAGGCCAGTCGCATCTCCTGCGCGGGCTCGGCGCCCTCTTCCTCCATCAACGCGTAATCGGCCATGTAGGTCGTCAGGCCCTCCGCCCAGTTTCCCGTCGCGTGGTCGATCGCTACGCCGTTGCCCCACCAGTTGTGCAGCACCTCGTGGGCCAGGGAACGGCCGCGCATGAACGGCAGCGGCAGCACCGCGCGACCGACGTAGGTGAGATTCGGAAAGCCCATTCCGACGGGAAGCGGCGACGAGATCACGTGAAAATTCGGGAAGGGATAGGCGCCGATCTCCTCTCGATAGCGCGCCAGAAAGCCGCCCGAATCGCGCAGGTAGTCGTCCGCGAGGCCTGCCAATTCCGCGTGAAAATAGGTTCGAATGCGGACGCCATCGCTGTCTCGCTCGCGCACGCTGTAGGGGCCCGCGAACAGCGCGGGCGGCTCGGCGGGGTAATCCGCGGCAAAGACCGCGCGGTTGAGCGTCTCCCCGAGCAGCTCTTGCTCGAGGCGCCCGCTGGAAACGGCCCGAAACGGAACCGGCACCTCGACAGTCAGGCGAAAGGCCGTCCAGTCGTCGTCGGTCACGGGAAACCAGCCCGCGTGCCCCGACAGAAAGCTGCCTTCCGGGCCGGATGCCGCGGGGGGTGTGGCGCGGTTTGGGCCTGTCGGCGGCAACGCGGGCACCACTCCGCGCAACCGCAGCTCGACCCGGTGGGCATCGGCATCGGGTAGCGGGATGCGCCAGACGCCGGAGTGACCTTGGGGCTCGACCGATCCGCCATCGAGCGTCGCGCGCTCGATCTCCAACCACCGGGCGATCTGGAACGTCAACGCCTCCCGACCGCGAACGCTCAAGACGTCGGTCACCGCGAGCTCGCCACTCGCCGGATCGAGTTGGGCTTCGATGGCGTGCTCGACCGGGGCGACCGCACCTTCGCCCGCGAGGCAAGGGGCGACGACCGCGGCCGCGGCCGCGACGAGAGCGGCGGCGCAGCAGAACCGGGTCATTCGGGGGTTTCGAATACGGTGGGGAACTTGGCGACGAAATCGATCTCTTCACCCTCGCGCCGAACGGTCAGCGGCAGCCAGGTACCGGGCGCCTGGCGTTGCACGATCTCGATCAACTCGGAGAGTTCCGCAATCGGAAAGCCCGCAGCTTCGATCACGATGTCGCCCTTCTGAAGCCCGATCGCCTCCGCGATGCTGCCCTCCATCACGCCCTTGATCTGCACGCCGTCATCGATCTGCGCGAGCATGACGCCCAGCAGAGGCTTGGGTCGCGCGGTTGTGACGCTCACCGTGGGCTCGATCACGAAGGCCGCATCGGCCAGGTCCGCCGGCAAACCGCCGCAGGTCGTCTCGCGTTCGATCGGCAGCAAGACGGCGGCGTTGGGGACCCCCAGATCCGCCAGTTGGTGCGGCACGCCGTACCCGTACTCGAGATGGCCACGGCCCAGGATCCCGACGATCAGCGAGTTCGGCTGTCGCTGCCGCGCCTCGGCGATCGCCTCGGCCATCGCCCGATCCCAGGTCTGCTGTGCGCCGGCGAAACGCGCGAAATCCTCGGTCGCGAGAATCGATTCGATGTCGACTTCCGCCTCGTCTACATCGCTTTCGCTCGCGGCTGCGTCGGCCCCGTCGACCCGTGCATCGGCTTCGCGCGTCGGTTTCTCGCCCCCGCCGGCGTGCGCATCGGCTTCGTGCGTCGGCTTCTCGACTTCGTCCGCAGCCCCATCGTCCGGATGGGTCTGCATATCGGTTTCGCCCGCAGGCGCTTCCGCGCCGTCTGCCGATGCTTCCCCCTCGGCTTCCGCATCGTGCGGGTCGGCCGGCTCCGGGTGTTTCGCGTGCAATTGCTCGACGGCGTAAACCCTGGCCAGCATTTCGAGGTAGGCGGGCGAAGCCGCAGCGGGATCGGACAACCCGAGGCGCTCATCGGCGGGGATCGCCGCCCACCCCTCGCGCCGGACCCGCGCGACGAAATCCCGATCGACATTGAGCGCGATCATCGGGACCCGATTCTGCCGCGCAAAATGGAACAGCGGCAGGTAGAGCGTCGGGTCGAAGCCCCAGACCTTCCGCCACTCCGCCGCCTCGAAGAACGCGATGGGATCGAGTTCGCCGTTGACCCACTGGTCGAGAACCGGTTGGACGCGGCGCGGAAAACTCTCGAAGCCGAGGATCATGTCGGGATTGTGACCGTGTAGAGCGGCCAGGGTGTGCAGCTGCCAGCGGTGATGCTCCTCGTCGTCGTGGGTCTCACCCAGCAGTACGACCGGAAGCTGCGCCAGCCCGGCCAGCAGCTGTTCGGGTGCGATCGTCGTGGCCGTCATCGGATCGATCCAAGTCCCGACGGCTCCGCAATTGGCCTGGTCCTGTTCCGCGTGCGGGTGGGCGCAGGCCGCAGACGCCAATACGCTGGCGACGAGTGCGGCGGTGGCAGACGCCCTGAACGCCGAATGGAGTCGACTCTGCGTCGAGAGAAGACCGAGCAGGTGCGCGCGAATCCTCAAAGCCACCGGCCCCCGCCCCGCAGATCGAGCACCTGCGCGCGCACTGTCCTCGACGCCGCGGAAATTGTCTCGATTCGTGCCGATTGCATGTCCCATCATCCCCCTCACGATATCGCGCTTCGCCAACTCAGCCGACTAGGCTCCCGGCGATCGGCGAGAATGCCGATGCGCGCGCCCGCAATCCGCGAGGCGAAGCGCGCCCCGCGGCCGCCCACCTGACACCAATCGGCGTTGCCGAATCCCGGAGAACTCGGCTAGCGAAATCGCGCAGTTCGACTGATTTCTCCATTTTTGACCGCAAATAGCTGGAATATCTGGATTTATTGGCGAGAAACCGTGATGCCAGAACACCCTCGGTCCCCGCTCAGGGCCCGCTCGTCTCCGCTCCCCGAAGCGCCTTGATCTCGCGGCTCACCGCCTCGGGTGAGCGGGTGAAACGGGCGAGCACCGAGTAGAGGGCCGGCACCACGAAGAGGGTCAACACCGCCGAAACCGCCACCCCAAACACCACCACGATTCCGATCGGCTGGCGCGACTCGGCGCCCGCCCCCGTCGCCAACAACAGCGGCAGCGCGCCGAAGGTCGTGCACGCGCTCGTCATCAGGATCGGACGCAGTCGAGCGCAGGCGGCCTCGACGAGCGCTTCCCTGAGCGGCTGCCCGCGGTCGCGCAGCTGGTTCGCGAACTCGACGAGCAGCACGCCGTTCTTGGCCGCCAGGCCGATCAACAGGATCGCCCCGATCTGCGAGAAGACGTTGACGCTCGCGCCAAATACCCACAGGCCGACGAGCGCACCGGTAAGCGCCAGCGGAACCGTCACCAGGATGACGGCCGGATGGACGAAACTCTCGAACTGTGCGGCGAGCACGAGGAACACGATCACCAACGCCAACCCGAAGGTCAGCATCAGGCTCGTGCCGGCCTCCTTGAACTCGCGGCTCTCGCCATCCCAACTGATCCGCGCGCTCGCGGGCAGCAGTTCGTGGGCTTTGGCCTCGAGCGCCGCCATCGCGTCACCCAGGTTGGTCCCCTCGGCGAGTGCCGCGTCGAGCGTAATGGCGCGCATGCGGTCGAAGCGGCTCAGCGTGCTGGGGCCCGCAATCTCCTCGAGAACCACGAGATTCACGAGCGGAATGAGCTGCCCCGTCGTCTGGCTGCGCACGTAGAGGTTGTTGAGATCGTCGGGGGTCGCGCGCTGCTCGTCCTGGCCCTGCAGGATGACATCGTACTCTCGACCCCGGTCGACGAAGGTGGTGACAGCGCGGCTACCCAACATGGTCTCGAGCGTGCGCCCGACACTCGAAAGAGACACTCCCAGCGCAGCGGCGCGATCTCGGTCGACTCGCACCTGCATCTGCGGCTTTCGCTCCTGGTAATCGCTGTCGGGGCCCTCGAGTTCGGGCATGTCGCGCATGGCCTCGAGCAGGCGATCGCGCCAGCTCTGCAGCTGCTCGTAGTCGGGGCCGCCGAGAACCATCTCCACCGGCCGGCCGTCGCCGCGAATGCCCAGACTGCGCGGCATGAAGACGTGGGAGCGCACCCCGGGGATCTCGTCCAGTCGGCCGCGCAATCGCGCCGCAATGTCCTGCGCGCTCTCTTTGCGCTCGCCCCAGGGTTCGAGCAACACGATGGCGCGCGCGGTGTCGACCGCGGACGAACTCCACGAACCCGGGATGCGGGTCAGAAAACGCATCAGCGGGCCGTTTTCGACCTCCTCGAGGAGGATGGCCTCCATCGCCTCCGCCTGCCGTTTGGTGTAATCGAAACTCGAGCCCTCGGGACCCCGGAGCAGGATCGAAAACACGCCGCGATCCTCGGTAGGCGCGTACTCCGACGGCAGGCCGGCCCAGAGCGCAACGGCCAGCACCGAAATCACCGCGGCGGCGAGCAGCGATTTGCCGGGGTGCGCGACGACGCCGAGCAACGCCGCGCGGTAGCGGTCTTCGAGGCGCGCGAAATAACCGCCTCCAGCCGGCCGCGCATCCGCTTCATCCGCTTCGGATTCTTCGGACCGAGGGTTTCTTTCACCCGGCTCTTCGTGCAGCAATTTCGAACACATCATGGGGGTGAGCGTGAGCGCGACCAGACTCGAGAAGATGACCGCGGCCGCGAGGGTGATGCCGAACTCGCCGAAGAGGCGCCCGATGTCGCCCTGAATGAACGACAGGGGGATGAAGACGGCGACGAGTACCAGGGTCGTCGCCACCACCGCGAAACCGATTTCACGCGTGCCGTCCAGGGCGGCGAGCAGCGGTGGCTCGCCGCGCTCGATGCGCCGGTGAATGTTTTCGAGCACCACGATGGCGTCGTCGACCACCAGGCCGATGGCGAGGACGAGCCCCAGCAGCGTCAGGGTGTTGATCGTGAAACCCAGTGCGGCCATCACCATGAAACTCGCGACGATCGACACGGGCACCACGACGGCGGGCACCAGTGTCGCGCGCAGATTGCGCAGAAAGATCTGAATGACGACGAGCACCAGCGTGAGCGCGAAAGCGAGCGCCTTGACGACCCCGAGCATCGACTCCCGAATGAATTCCGCGCGGTCGTAGTTGATCTCGAGTTTCATGCCCGCGGGCAGATCGGGCTGCACGGCCTCGGCCTGGGCGCGCACCCCGCGCGAGACCTCCGTGGTATTGGCCTGCGAGAGCTGTTCGATCGCGAGTGAAACGGCCGGCACGCCGTTGGCGCGCGCCAGGTTGCGCTCGCTCTCCGCGCCCAGACTCACCGCCGCCACTTCGCCGAGCCGCACCAGCTGCCCGTCGCTGCCGCGCCCGACCACCAGGCGCGCGAAGTCTGCTGCACTGTTATAACCGGTGTCCGCCCGCAGCGTCGTTTCGCGCTCGCGCGACTCGAGGCGCCCGGCGGGCAGCTCGACGTTTTCGGCCCTCAGCGCGGCCTCTACGTCCATCACGGTGAGCCCGCGCGCGGCCATCGCCTCGCGATCGAGCCACACCCGCATCGCGTAGCGGCGGCTGCCCGAAATCCGCACGCGCGCCACCCCGGGCACGGTCGAGAAGCGATCCGTGAGGTAGCGATCCGCGTAGTCGGTGATCTCGAGTCCCGTCATGCGATCGGAAGTGAGGTTGAGGTACATGACGGCGTGGGTGTCGTCGTCGACCTTGGCGATCTCGGGTGCATCGGCCTCGTCGGGCAAATCGTCTGCGACCCGCGCCACGCGATCGCGGATGTCGTTGGCCGCCTCGTCGACATCGCGATCCAGGCTGAATTCGACGCTGATCCACGAAACCTCGTCCTCGCTCGACGAGGTGAGCTTCTCGACGCCCTCGATCCCCGCGATCCGGTCCTCGATCACCTGCGTGATCTTCGTCTCGATCACCTCGGCCGAGGCGCCGCGGTAGACGGTGCCGATCGAAACCACGGGCGGATCGATGTCGGGGTACTGGCGCACGGGAAGCCCGCGCAGCGAGGCGGCCCCGAGGATGATCAGGAGCAGCGAGATGACCGTCGCGAAGACAGGGCGCTGGACCGATAGGTCCGAGAGGATCACGGCGCCGCCGCCGTGAGCGATCCCGGCAGGGGCGCGCGTTCGATTATGCGCGCAGCGCGTCCGGGAATCACCTTCTGCGTCCCCTCCACCACGACGAGGTCTCCCGCCGACAGGCCTCCGGTCACCTCGACCAGGCCCGGACTGCGCCGTCCGGTCTTTACTTCTCGACGCTCGACCGTGTCATCGGGGCCCACCACGAACACGAACCGACGGCTGCGCTCGGGCACGATGGCCGTCTCGGGGATGACGAGCGCGCGCACATCGTCGCGCAGCAAAGTCACGGTGAGAAACATCCCGGGCCGAATGCGCGCCTCGGCATTCGGGATCAATGCGCGCACGGTGAGGGTGCGCGAAACCGGGTCGACCCGCGTGTCGATCGATTCGACGCGGCCCGCGAAATCGACACCGGGCCACGCGGCGCTCTTCGCGACGATCGAAAGCCCGGGCTCGAGCCGGGCGAGCACGGTCTCGGGAACCGCGAAGTCGAGTTTGATGGGATCCGTGTCGTCGAGCGTGGTGATCACGACATCGGGCGTCACGTAGCTGCCGAGGCTCACGTTGCGCAGCCCCAACACGCCCGCAAACGGCGCGCTCACCTGGGTATCGGCGAGTCGGGCTTCGGCGGCGTCGAGGGCGGCCTTGTCCGCGTCGCGACGGGTGAGGCGCTGGTCGAGTTCCGAAGTCGAAACCGCCTTGGTCTCGTAGAGTTTGCGGGCGCGCTGCAGCTGACTGGTCGATTCGGCCAGGGTCGCTCTCGCACTCGCAACGTCTGCCCGCGCCTCGGCGCTCTGCAATTCGACGAGCACGCGTCCCGCCTCCACCCGCTCGCCCTCCTCGAAGCGGATGGCGACGATCTGCTGGGAGACGAGTGGACGGATCTCGATCGATTCGTTTGCGCGCGCCGTCCCCAGCGCCTCGATGGTCAGCGGAAAATCGATCACCTGCGCTTCAGTGACGATCACACCCGGGACGTCGGAAGCGGCACCAGCGGGGACAGGAACCGAGCTGACTGTGGCGCCGAGGAATAGTGCGGTGGGACATAGCGCCCCAAAAGCGAGACGAAGGAGTCGTGACAATCCCATTTGCGAGAGCTTAACCCGTAATTTGTGAGGAGGTGTGGGGCTTCATGCGGAGATGATCCGCTTTTTTGCAGGCAGAAACAATCGCCGGGCGCGCGACATGGCGCGAGCGCATCGCAATTCGCGAAATCGGCGAATTCTGCTCCACCGCGAACAGCCGATGCAACCGCGCTGAAACGGAGTCGATGCACTGAAGTTTTCGACTCGATCGCGAAACACGCAGAGGCGCTCTACAATCGACTGCGGAGAGTCGCGCTTCTTATGATCTACGAGCACCCAAGCAGGCCCTCGGGCCACCGGCCCTTCGGCGCGGCTCTCCTTTCACACACCGCATCGATGGGAGCACCCTGAACTCATGGCCACTCGTAAGCGCTCGCGCAGACCGAAACGCACTTTGCCCGATCTGAAAGCCACGGGTGCCCGAACTCCGGTCTATGAGGTGCTGCCGCAATCCGACGTCGAAAAGATCGTCGACGCCACGTTTCAACTGCTTCGCGAAACCGGCGTTGCGTTCGATCCCGAACCCCAGGTTCTCGATCGATTTTCGGATGCGGGTTGTGAGATCAGCGCCGATCACGTGGTGAAGTTCGAGCGCGAGATGGTCATGGAGTGCATCTCGACGGTGCCCAATAGCGCCAGGATCTGGAACCGCGCTGGCACCGCATACCGCGAAATCAAGGAGGGGGTGACATCGTTCATCCCCGGAATGACTTGCATCCAGGTCTACGACCTCGAAACGGGCGAGCCGAGAGAAAGCACGGGTGAAGACCTCGCCATGATCACGCGGGTGGCCGATGCGCTGCCGAACATCGATGCGGTGTGCGTGATGGTCAAAGACGTTCCGAACTCGACCATCCGCGGCGAGATCGGCGAGTTCCTGACGCTGGCCGAGAACACCACCAAACCCCTCGAGTACCTGTGCGACTACAGCGTCTCACTCGACGCCGTCATCGAAATGGCCGCCGCGATTCGCGGCGGAATGGACGCGCTCGCCGAAAAGCCCTACTTCAATCACATCATCACCGCGCTTCCGCTCTACTACGCCAAGACCCACACCGATCAAATCACTCGAGCTGCGGAGGCGGGGATTCCGGTCACGATGGGAACCATCTCGATCGGCGGCGCTTCGGCGCCGCTGACGGTCGCCGGCTGCATGACCCACAACCTCGCCACGGACCTGGCGGGGATCGCGCTATCGCAGCTCGTCCGCAAAGGCGCCTTCTTCTCCGGCACTTCGGAATGCGCCATGATGGAGCCCGCCACCGGAAGCCTGGGGAATCGGGTGCCGGACATGCTGGCCGACATCGCCAATCGCCAGGTGCACAGGCAACTCGGCCTGACGCCAATCGCGGGCGGGGGTGGCGGTGAATCCAATGCGCGCCGTTTCAATCAGGACGCCGTGTTCGAGATTACGATGGGCATGACGAAGGATTTCTTCTTGCGGCGGACCACGATGGATTACCTGGGCAGCCTCAATGCGGGGCTCACCTACTCCCTGCACGCGCTGCTGCTCGCCGAGGATCTCGCGGGAATGCTGCGCTGCCTCTGGAAGGGAATTCCCGTCGATGACGAGCACCTGGCGCTGGACCTCTCCCGATCGATCGGCCCCAAGGGCAACTACCTCGCCGAACCGCACAGCGCGAAACACTGCAGGGAGAATTATTGGAACAGCCGCTACTTCGGCGCCAAGTTCCCGCTGGAAACGGGAACCCTGCCCGATGCGGATCTGTTCGAGCGGATCGACGAAGACCTGCGCGAAATTCTCGCGAGCCACCAACCCGAGCCGATGCCCGAGCCGCTGCGCAAACAGCTCGCTGCGATCCTCGACAAATACGACACCGAATGAGACGTGGATCGATAAATGGGTCTGGCACGAACTCTGCGTAGTCGGAGGCGATGCCGCCGCAGAGTCGTTTGTCGTCGCCGCCCTTCTGCCCCAACCCCCGCTGCGATTCCCAAACGAAATCCACCCCTTGGCGCTACAAGAAGAAGGGCTTC
>JAFDBP010000271.1 GCA_019313245.1 Deltaproteobacteria bacterium | reverse complement strand
GTGGACGACCGACTCTCGCGCCGCAACGGAGATGACGACCGCCTATTACGAGCGCCTGCTCGCGGGTGAAGGCCGCTCGGCGGCGTTGCGAAGCGTTCAGCTCGACATGCTCCGGAGCGAGGACCGCAGCCATCCCTTCTACTGGGCGAGCTTCATCCCGGTTGGCGCGCGCGGACCGATCGCGTGGGGGGATTTGCGGAAGGCCGGCGAAGCGATCTCCGGGGCACCGTAGTTCTTTCGAGATCGCCCCGGCTGCTGGCTCACATCAGCCGACCGGTTTCGCCGGGCACTTCGGTTCGGAGCGACGCCCCACTCGCGGTGTCGCGGCCGGCGCGTGGCGTCATTCGAATTGGCTCTCGCGCCAGCGGATCGCCGCACTGAGTCCCTCGCGTTCCCGCACTTCTCCGAACTTCCGGTAGGTTTCGGTTTCGGTGGCATCGAGAATCGCGCCGACCTCGATTCCGTAGCGCAGCGCTTCGCGAATCCCCGCGATTTCTGCGCCGCGGTTGATCGCCGCCTTGGTGGTCTGCAGGCCCTCGAGTGCGATCGCTGCGACGCGGCGCGCGTAGCGCAGTGTTTCCGCTTCGAGCTGCTCGTCGGGAAATACCCGGTTGACCATTCCGACGCGGAGGGCCTCATCGGCGTCGATCAGATCGCCGGTGTAGAGCAGCTCGCGAGCTTTCTTCAACCCGACGATCCAGGGCATCACCAGCGCGGGGGGTGAGGTGGAAAAGCGGATCTCGGGCTCTCCGAACTTTGCGGTCTCCGAAGCGAAGGTCACGCAGCACATCATCGCGAGTTCGCAGCTTCCCGCGAGGCAGTAGCCCCGCACCATCGCGACGACGGGCTTCGAGCAATCCCAGGGGGTGGTTTCGAATTCCACGCAATCGGTCAGCATGCGCCGCTTCCCCATCGGGCCGCCTTCCGGATAGTGGTTCTTCCAGTCGAACTTGAGGTCGTAGCCCGCACCGAAGTTGGGCCCTTCGCCCGAGAGCACGAGCACGTGGACTTCGGGATCCTCGTCCGCGCGCCGGATGGCTGCGGAGAGTTCCGCCATCAAGCCCGGATGCATCGAATTCATCGCCTTGGGTCGCATAATCTGGATGCGCGCAATTCGCTCGCTGACTTCGTATCCGATTTCACTCGACATCGTCTTCGCCCTCGCTGGAAGTTCGCTGTCAGCTTAGCCGCTCGCGCGCTCCGCGGCGCGGTCGATTGCGCGACCCGGGAGGGCCGGCGAGGGCCGGATGGCGCCCAGCCCTCAGCCGATCTGCTCGGCGTCCGCTTCGTGTTCGAGGGCGGGGTCGATCTCGAGGTATCTGCCGAGCCAGCGCACTCCGAGGTAGAAGGGAAGGGTGTCGATCAGCGCTACGGCAGCTTTGAACACGTAGCCCGATCCGATGAATACCCAGAGCTGCGGCCAGACTGGCTGACCGGCGTCGATCGGAATCCCGCGGGCGTAGAAGTGCGTGATCGTGATGACCGCGAAGGTGTCCACGAACTGACTCACCAGTGTCGAGCCGTTGTTCCGCAGCCACAGGTGGCGCCCCCGGGTCAATCTCTTCCAAAAGTGAAACAGGAATACGTCGCAGAGCTGGGCGGCGAGGTAGGCGAACATCGATGCCACCACGGCTCCCATCGTGAGCATGCGGATGCGGTAGAAGGCGAAATCGTACGCATCCGGTGCGGGCAATCCCGTCGAAGCTTCCAGTTCCGGAGCCGGCGGGAGCACACCTCCGAGCCAGACGAAGAGCACGACCCAGAGATTCAAGAAGAGGCCGACCCACACCACGAAGCTCGCTCGACGGCGGCCATAGAGTTCGCCGATGAAATCGGTGCACAGAAAAGTGATCGGGTATGGGAGCACGCCGACGGCCAGCGCCATCGGAATTCGAATGCCGAAACATTCGAACGAGAGGTCGACGAATCGGGATACCCCGAGAATGTTGAGCATGGTCATCGAGCCGAGGAAGGTTCCGGCCAGCACCAGAAACACGCGCTCGCGACGCGCGTGTAGCGTGGAAGCTTCGATCGGATGCAATCGACTCACGGCTTCTCGGCCTTGCGCGCTTCGCGCCACAGCGTGCGCGTCGATTCGACCTCGATCGCAAGCGCGGATTGCAGCGGTCCTCCGAGCCGGAGGGCTCGCTCGAAACAATCGATCGCTTCGCGGTACTCGCCGCGCACGCGGTGCGCTTGTCCGGTCGATCGCAGCCAGGTCTGGGTCTCCAGGCCTCTCGATCGCGCGAATTCGATCCAGCGCCCGGTGATTTCATCGATCAATTCGTGGAAGACCGGTTCTCGCGCGATCGGTTCGAAGCGCGGATCGGCTGAGAATCTCGCCATGTGTCCGAGGCTCACCTGGGAGGCGGCTCGCAGTTCGCGCACGGCGGTTTCGGCGTCCCTTCGCTCTGCGGCCAGCAGCGCGCGGTAGTAGGCGGCGTTGGCTCCGTTGGGAAATTGCTGAGCGCCGACCTCGAGCAACAGAAACTCCTCCTGCCAGAGCGCGGCGCGCGCGTGGCTGCGGCTGCCAAATGCGAGAATTACGAGAACCGTACCGAACGCGACGCATCGGGTCGCGCTCGACGCCCATCGGATGCGGGCTTCGCGCCCGGGTTCCGCCGCCGTCCAGCGCGCCCCCAGGTCCATCGCGGCCAACAGAGATCCACCGATCAGTCCGGGCAGGATGAAGTAGAGATAGCGATCGGCCATGGCGTGCATGAAGGGCCAGATCTGGGAAACGGGGCCGAATGAAGCGGCTGCCAGGATCCAGTACGCGGCCTCCGCGCTGCGCGCGCGAAGTGTGGCGATCGTTCTCCAGCCGAGCAGCGCGGCGGTCAGGAAACCGCCGATCCACCACGGGTCGAGGATCGAACGCACCGGCTCGGGCTCTTGAAACGGGGAGATGCCGTACGAGGTAGCGGCCATTGCGAGGTAGCGGGCCCAGAACGAGAAGATCGAGCGGATCTGCACCCAGACATCGGAGTAGGGTGAGATGTCGGTCGCCACCTGCGCGCGGAGTTCGGGGACGGCGTAGAGCCCGGCGGCGATCGCCCAACCCGCGAGCCAGACCCACAGCCGCCTCGGGTCCCGCCGCGACCAGCCGAGGGCGGCGGCCATCGGCAGCGCGGCCATGGCCGAAGCCTTCGTGAGCAGGCCGAGCGCGAAAAGGGTCAGTGCCAGCGCCGGGAACCGGCGGTGCGAGAGCACGGCGCCGAGCGCAAAGGCGAGCGCCGCGTCGGTCTTGAGCTGCGAAATCCAGGCGACGGCTTCGACGTTGGCGGGGTGCGCGGCAAAGAACAGCCCGGCCAACAGCGCGGCGAGCCGCGGAACGCGGGATGCGATCAGCAGCGCGATCAGCAGGACGCAATTGAGCGCGTGGATCACCGCGTTGACGACGTGGTAGCCGAGCGTGTCGCCGCCAAAGAGCGCCTTTTCGAGCGCGTGGAGCAGCAACATCACGGGCGCGTAGTTCACACCGTGGATTGCGGCATCCCCAAAGGGATCGAGAATCGCGATCAGGTTTTCGCGATTGAGCGGGTTCAGGTAGGGGTGCTTCAGGATCAACGAAAAGTCGTCGTTGATGAACGCACCGCGAAGTGCGGGCTGCAGAATCGCGAGTGAGATCGCCGCAAACGCGGCCCAGAGCAGCAAGGCGTGGGCGAGCGAGAGCCCGTCGAGCCCCGCCGGATCGCGCGAATTCTGCAGCGCGTCCACGCGCGGCTCCGTCGACATGGCCCCATTCTAACGGCTCGCCCCACCGAAGATCACCAGCCGCCTGCGGAGCCCGAAACCGAGGCGCGACGGCCATTTGCTCGAACACGATCCGGTGCGTGCAGTCTGCATGGGAAGCGAGACGCCAACGCTCGGCCCGGCCAACTGGGCCCCCGCCAGTGGGACTCGGCGATTGAATCCGGCCGGTGTGCGCGGGCTACATGGGGTTTGAGCCAGATGGCACCCCATCACCGATCCCGGGCAAGCAGGCCGCGCAAAGAAGTTCGGTCAATGAGCCGATTGGCGAATTCGACAGGGAGGTGAAAAAAGCTTCAGCTAGGCGAGGTCGGAGGCGATGGTGTCGCCGGCGCGCCAGCCGAGCAGCAGGTCGCCGTCGAATCCCAGTGCGGCGAGCCTGCTGCGGTCCAGCACGTACGCCGGGGTGCGGGAGATCGGCCGAAGTGCAGCGCTGCCGGGCCGGCCGCTCACGCCGCGGGGGTCGGCGAGGAATTCGTCTCGATCCCAGAGCGGGGCCTGGGAGGCCACGCGCACCCATCCCTCCCGCCCCAGCGGGAGCAGACTGGCTACGCCCGACTCGATCTCATCGCAGACGGCGTCGTCGGGCGCATCGATCGGGACGACTGCAGACGCCACGAGATCGACCGGATCTTTTCCGTCGGGGCTTTCGAAGACGCGCAGGCGGATCAGATTCGTGCCCGATACCTTTTCGGAGAGATTCCCGACGCGGATCACCCGCGTCGCCATGCCGTCGGGCAGTGCTCGGCGCGGACCCCGAAGGTGCACGCTCAGCCTTCGATGGCTCGCGGCGGGCCCCTTGAGCAGGTCGGGGTTGGGCCCTTCTGTGATCGCCTCTCTGAGGGCCGGCAGCGGGGCGTTGATCAGTAGCGCTCTGCCCGCACAGACTTCGGGCGCTCGCTCGAGTTCGATCGCGGGTTGGTTGCCGGCCGATACGAGTCGAAAGCGGCCGCGCACCTGGCGAACTTCTCCATAGAGTGCCTCGATGCGTTGATCGAGCAGATCTCTGAACCAGCGTTGCCCCTCTGCGGTTTCAGCGGCGCCGCCGAGCGCCGCGCCGAGCAGCCGGGTTCGAACGTTCGCTGACGGCTCGCGTTCGGCAAAATCCGAGAGCGCGCGCAGTTGCGCGTCGCAGAAGGCCGCCAGCGAACCCGCTTCGGCGATCGCGCGTCCGACGGGATCTGCGATCGAATCGGCCGCACTCGGGTGCGCTTCGGGCCTTCGCGGCAGTGGCGGAAGTTTTCGCGACAAGCGGGAGATGCGCCGGCTTCCAGTGTCGATTTCGCTGCTCAGCAGCGCGCGCTGTTGGGCTTCGGAACCCTCCTGGAGCGAGGCGACCAGGTTGCGCGCCGTCGCTTCGGGCGAGAGGTTCCAGGCTTCGAGTTCTTCGGCCGTCCGTTCGGCGTCGCCGACATCGATCCGCGCCCTCGGCATGGCCACCTGGTAGGCGGGAAAGATCGTGCGGATGCGTCTGCGGTCGATCAGCGGGATTCCCAGGGCCTTGAGACAGGAGCCCAGCACCCCGTCGTTGCCGTTTCCCGTCATCACAAACGGCTCGCGCAAGCCGCGGTACGCCACGGCGGCGGTGTCTTCCTCGAGAATCAGCACGCGCAGGCCGCGCATGCCGAGCCGGATCGCGGCGACGAGACCGGGTAGCGCGGTTCCGAGCACGACGGCGTCCCAGCGCCGGACTCGATAAGTAGAGCCGACGGGCGGAAGTCCTCGCATCAGTCTCCGGTCGCCGCTCGTGGGCCGAAGACGAGGGTGGGCTCTTCGTCTCCCTTCGCTTCGACGGTTCCGATTCGGTAGGCGCGCTCGCTGAGCGCGGAGAGCCGGTCGAGGATCTCGTCCGTCTGCTCGGGCGGAACGATCGCCACCATCCCGATTCCGCAGTTGAAGACGCGGAGCATTTCTTCGTCGGAGATGCCGCCGATCCGCTGCAGCAGATCGAAGATCGGCGGGCGCGGCCAGGATTTCGGATCGATCTGCGCCTGCACGCCCTTGGGTAACACGCGGGGCAGGTTGCCTTCGAATCCTCCCCCCGTGATGTGCGCGATCCCCTTGACGTTGAAATCGCGAACCAGATTGAGAATCGGCTTGACGTAGATTCGTGTCGGTGTCATCAGCGCCGCCGCGAGCGAGGTGTTCAGTTCCGGGTTTTCTGCGCGCATCTCCAGTTGGCCGTTCTCGATTCCCGCCTCGACGACCTTGCGAACCAGCGAATAGCCGTTGCTGTGGAAACCGCTCGAAGCGAGTCCGAGAATGACGTCTCCGTGGCTGATGCCGGATCCGTCGACGATCTGATCGCGCTCGACGACGCCCACGCCGAAGCCGACGAGTTCGATCTCTCCGTCGGCGTAGACACCCGGCATCGTCGCCGTCTCTCCGCCGAGCAGCGCGCAGCCGGCCCGTCGGCAGCCCTCCGCGATGCCGCGCAGGGCCTGCTTGGCGGTGTCCGAATCGAGCTTGTTCATCGCCATGTAGTCGAGGAAGACGATCGGCTCGGCGCCCTGCACGACGAGGTCGTTGACCACCATCGCCACGCAGTCGATTCCCACCGTGTCGTAGCGGCCCAGCTCGGCGGCGAGTTTGAGTTTGGTTCCGACGCCGTCGGCGCCCGCGACGAACACCGGATCCTTGTATCGATCCGGAGCCTTGAAGAGCCCCGCGAAGCCTCCAATCGACGACAGGATTTCCGGTCGCATGGTGGGCCGGGTGATTTCCGCGATTTCGGAGATGAATCCCTCATCGTGGTCGAGGTCGACCCCGGCACTGGCATAGGCCGGTGCGCTGGTGTCGTCCGGCTTCGGGCGCTTCGCGGACTTCGCGGGCTTCTTCGGCGCGGCCGGTTTCGAGGGCTTCTTCTTCGAGCCCGAGGTCGGGGCTTTTCTGGTCACGCACGATGGATAGGCGAGTCGCCCAAGGCCTGTCAAACGGAAGTTGCTATCGTCGGCCGGTGAAGCTTTCGGTGGTGATTCCGGCGTTGAATGAGGCCGATCGGGTCGTCAGCGCGATCGAGAGTGCACGCGCACCCGGCGTCGAGGTGGTCGTGGTCGATGGCGGCAGCCGGGACGCCACGCCGGAACTCGCCGCAGCAGCCGGGGCGCGCGTCGTGAGCGGCCCCGCCGGTCGAGCCGAGCAGCTCGCCGCGGGGGTCGAAGCGAGCGGCGGAGACGCGATCCTGCTGCTCCACGCCGATTCCCGCCTGCCTTTGGGGTTCGACCGGGCCATCGCGGGCGCCCTCGAGGACGCCCGAACCATCGGCGGCGCGTTTCGCCTGCGCTTCGAGCGGGCCGGCTGGGCGCTGCGCGTCGTCGAGTGGGGGGTGCGATTGAGGGTTGCGGTCTTCGGCCTGCCGTACGGCGATCAGGCCGTCTTCGTGCGGCGCGAAACGCTGGAGGCGATTGGTGGGATCCCACGCGTTCCGATCATGGAAGACCTGGACCTGGTGAGGGCGATGCGCGGCCGCGGCCGACTGGCGCTGCTCGACCTGCCGGTGACCACCTCGGCGCGCCGGTATCGCAGCCGAGGGGTCGCGAGAACCCTGTTTCGCAACGCGCTGGCGGCCGCCGCCTGGCGGTTCGATCTCGATCGCCGGAGAGTCGCGGACTGGTACCACCGATGAACCACGCCGAGCAGATTGCAGCCCAGCGCGCGGGCCGCAGTTCGGTTCGCGCGGCGATCGCAAGGCTGTCGGGATACATCGCGAGAAGCCGCGCCTACTACGCGATCTGGTCGGTCTTCATGCTCGCCTACGTGGCGGCGTTTCTGCTCGTACCGGAGCTGACCGGGCGCACCGTCGGCGCGATCAAAGATGGCGAGTCGACTGCCGCGATCGTTCGCCTCGCGATCTGGCTCGCCGCAGTCGGCGTCATCGGCGGGGTCGTTCGCTATTTCTCGCGCGTCCTCGTCTTCAATTCCGCTCGCCATATCGAATACGAAATGCGCAACGACCTGTTCGCGCATCTTCAGCGCCTGCCCCAGTCGTTCTTCCTGACCTGGCGGACGGGCGATCTGATGAGTCGTTGCGTCAACGATCTCAACTCGGTGCGGATGCTGCTCGGGCCGGGGTTGCTCTCCGCCGTGCAGAGCCCGCTGCTCTACGCGGGCGCACTCGCAATGATGTTCTCCAAGGACTGGCAGCTCGCGCTGCTGGTTCTCGTGCCGTATCCGCTGTTCATCTGGCTCGCGCGCGCATTCGGGCGCGGATTGCACCGCTGGAACATCGAAGTCCAGGAGGGCCTCGGCGAACTCTCGAACCAGCTGCAGGAGACGATTTCGGGGATTTCCGTCGTCAAGACCTACGCGATGGAGGACATCACCAAGGACCGTTTCGCGAAGGCGAACGAGGAGCTGTACCACAGACAGCTGAAGCTCGTGCGCGTGAGCGGCGCGATGCCCGCGATCACCGGGCTGCTCCCGAGTCTCGCGATGATCATCATCCTCTGGGTCGGCGGCGCGAAGATCACGGCTGGGCGGATGGAGATCGACCAGTTCTTCACCTTCGCGATGCTGATCTATCAACTGACGTTTCCGACCTTCATCATGGGTTGGGCGTTTTCGCTGATCCAGCGCGGCGCGGCTGCGATGCAGCGCATCGACGAGGTGCTCACGACGAAGCCCTCCATCGCCGATCGCCCCGACGCGATGGATCTCGAGTCGCTGCGCGGCGAAATCGAATTCCGCAATCTCACCTTCCACTACGGATCGCAGGGGCGGGAGCCGGCCCTTCGCGGTGTTTCGCTGACGGTTCCGGCCGGTACGACGCTCGGCATCGTCGGCCCGGTCGGCTCGGGCAAGAGCACGCTCGCAGCGCTGATTCCGCGCTTGCTCGAGGTCGAGGACGGTTGCCTGTTCATCGACGGAATCGACGTCAACCGGCTGAAACTCCAGACGTTGCGCTCGCACATCGCGATGGTTCCGCAGGACTCCTTCTTGTTTTCGATGAGCCTCGCGGAGAACATCGCCTTCGGTCTGCCGCAGGCGGATTCCAGGCGGGTCGCACAGGCCGTCGAGCGCGCGCAGCTCTCGCAGGATCTCGCCGAGTTTCCCCAGGGTCTCGCGACCGTCGTCGGCGAGCGCGGCGTGATGCTCTCGGGCGGGCAGCGCCAGCGCACCGCGCTCGCGCGCGCGCTGGCACTCGATCCGAGCATCCTGATTCTCGACGACACGCTTTCGAGCGTCGATGCGGCGACCGAGCGGGCCATTCAGCGCAGCCTCGACGAGGTGTTCACGGGGCGAACCGTGATCTGCATCTCGCATCGCATCAGCAGTGTGAGCGGCTGCGATCAGATCATCGTGCTCGAGGACGGCCGCATCGCAGAGCGAGGGACTCACCGTGAACTGCTGCTCGCGGGCGGCTTCTACGCGAGAACCGCGCGCCAGCAAGCGCTCGAAGAAGAACTCGACGGCATGGGAGCGGTCGCGTGAGCGCCGACGCCGTCCACGACGAGCAGGTCCTCGGGAAGGCCTACGACGCGCGCTTGTTGATGCGCTTGTGGCCCTACCTGCGCCCCTACAGGTGGCTCATCGCACTCGATCTGCTGCTGTTCGCACCGCTCTTCGCGCTCGAACTCGCGCCCGCGTGGATCATCAAGCGCGGCCTCGACAGCGTCTTCGTGGAGGCGGGCTCGGGTGCTGCGGCGCAATCCGCGCTCGCGGATGCCGACCCCGCGGGCCCGATCGCGCAGTGGGCTACGGGGATCCTCGATCCCCCCGCGATGATTTCGCCGCTCGTCTGGCTCGTGCTGCTCTACGCGTTTGCCTCGCTGGCTCTCGCGGGGCTTCAATTCGTCTACATGTATCTCTCGGCCTGGGTCGGCCAGCTCGCGATGCGCGATCTGCGGGTCGAGATCTTCGACCACATCCAGCGCCTGCATCTGGGTTTCTTCGACCGCTACCCGGTCGGACGCCTCGTCACCCGCGCCACCAACGACGTCGAGAACCTCGCCGAGATGTTCTCGGCCGGACTCGTCGCGCTGATCACCGACGTCGTGAAGATGATCGGCTTCGCGGCCGTGCTGTTTGCCATCAGCTGGAAGCTTTCGCTCGCGACGTTCGCCGTGGTGCCGATACTCGCCGTCGCCGCGGTCGTGTTCCGGCTGAAGGTTCGCGATGCCTACCGCGAAACCCGCTTGCGCATTGCGCGCATCAACGCGCAGTTGCAGGAGACGATCAGCGGCATGAAGGTGGTGCAGCTGTTTACGCGAGAGCGACGCAACGCGGCGGAATTCGACGAGATGAACGCGCTGAACCGCAACGCCTGGCAGAGTTCGAACCGCTGGGAGGGGAGGCTGTTTTCGGTCGTCGAAGTCGCGCAGAACCTGACGATCGCGGTGATCCTCGGTTACGGGTTCAAACTCGCCGCGGTCGGAACCTTCTACATCTTCATCGACTACATGCGCCGCTTCTTCATGCCGTTGCGCGATCTGTCGGCGAAGTACTCGGTGATGCAGAGCTCGATGGCGAGCGCCGAGCGGATCTTTCAGCTGCTCGATACCCGGCCCGCAGTCGTCGATGTTCCCGCGAGCGTCGACGCGATCGACCGCGCGGCTCCGCGGCCGGACAGCCGCGGAGCGGTCGCGTTCGAAGGCGCCTGGTTCGCCTACAACGACGGCGAATGGGTGCTCGAGGACGTGTCGTTTCGGGTCGAGCCCGGTGAAAAGGTGGCGTTCGTCGGTGCGACCGGATCCGGCAAGACCACGCTGATCAAGCTGCTCACGCGGCTCTACGAGCCGCAGAGGGGCCGCATCCTGCTCGACGGCCAGGATCTGCGCTGCATCCCCCAGGCCGACGTGCGGCGCAGGATTGCGACCGTGCTGCAGGACGTCTTCCTGTTCAGCGGCAGCATCGCCGAGAACATCGGCCTCGACCGGGAGGACCTGAGCGAAGCGGATATCGAGCGCGCAGCGCGAAGCGTCGAGGCCCACCGCTTCATCGAGAGGCTGCCCGACGGCTATCGGACCGAGCTGCGCGAGCGCGGCGCGGACCTCTCGGCGGGCCAACGCCAGCTGCTCTCGTTCGCGCGGGCCGTCGCCCACGGCTCCGACGTGCTCGTGCTCGACGAGGCGACCAGTTCGATCGATACCGAGACCGAATTGCTGATCCAGCGCGGGATTCACAACCTGATGGAGGGGCGGACCGCGATCGCGATCGCCCACCGGCTCTCCACCATCCAGGACGTCGATCGGATCTACGCGCTCCACAAGGGCCGAATCGTGGAATGCGGTTCCCACGAGGAGCTGATGGCGCTCGAGGGCGTCTACCATCGACTCTACCGGCTCCAATATCGCTCCGAAGAGACCCAGTCGATCGCAGCCGGTTGACGCCGAGAAACGCGCTGGCGCGCCCGAGCCGCCCGCCGACGACGATTGGGTCGAATCGGCCTCAACGAATTGCTTGCATTTCTGCCCACAGGGGTGGTACCAATCCCCTGTCCCCCAACGTCCTCCGCTCGGTAAGTTGACTGCCATCGCCCCCAAGGGCGGGCGGTGGTCCGAGCGCCCACAAGCTGGCAATTGCAGTGAGGATCGAGTGAAGCTGAAAAGCCTGGAACTTCACGGCTTCAAGTCGTTCGTGGACAAGACCGCTCTGCTCTTCAAGCCCGGTGTGACCGGGGTCGTCGGGCCCAACGGCTGCGGTAAATCGAACGTCGTCGACGCCATGCGCTGGGTGATGGGCGAGCAGTCGCCCCGTCGCTTGCGCGGCAAGGGCATGGACGACGTGATCTTCCAGGGTTCCGAGGGGCGCAGCCCCGTCGGAATGGCCGAGGTCGTCCTCACCTTCGACAACAGCGGCGGCGACGGGCCGCCCGCATTCTCCTCCTACCGGGAGATCCAGATCACCCGGCGCCTCTATCGGACCGGCGAGTCCGAGTATCTGATCAACAAGACGCCGTGCCGGATGCGCGACGTGCACGACTTCTTCAGGGATACCGGCATCGGCACCAAGGGCTACACGATCGTCGAGCAGGGGCGCATTGCCGAGATCGTCTCCGCCAAGGCCGAAGAGCGTCGCACCCTGATCGAAGAGGCGGCCGGCATCGGCAAATACAAGGCCCGGCGTCGCGAGGCCGAGTCGAAGATCTCCTCGACGGAGCAGAATCTGCTGCGGATCACCGACGTACTCGCCGAGATTCGCCGGCAGATCGGCTCGATCGACCGCCAGGCCAAGAAGGCCGCCCGCTACAAGCGGCTGCGCGAGACGCTGCGGGTGCTGGAACTCTCGATCGCCGCCGACGAGCGGCGCGCGCACGCGGAGGAGAACGAAGCCGCGAAGGCGCGCTTTGCGGCGCTGGGCGAGGAGGTGGCTGGCCTCGAAGCCTCGCTCGCCGAGAGGGAACTGGCCGTCCAGGCCAAGCGGCTCGAACTCACCGAGTCGGAGCGGATCCTCAGCCACGGCAACGAGAGCCTGCTGGCGCTGCGCACCGACATCAAGCACCACGAGGGGCAGATCGAATTTGGCCGCAGAGAGCGCGAGTCGCTCGCCGAGACGATCGCGGCCCGGCGCGGAGAGCTGGAGCGACTGCACGAGCAGTGGCGGCTCCAGGACATCGAGGCCCAGGGTGCCGCAGATGAACTTCGAGCGATCGAGAGCGCGACCGCTTCGGAGGCCGAGCTGTTGGCCGCCAGTGAAACGGCGGTGACCGAGGCGCGCGAACAGCTTCAGGAAGTTGAGCGGGAGCGAGAAGTCGCAAACGCCGCGCTCGTCGACGCGCTCACGAGCATTGCGCGATCGGAGGATCGGCTCTCGACCATCGCCGACCGCCGTGCCGAGATCGACGGCCGGATTCGCGAGTCGGACGACGTGTTGGAGGTCGGGCATTCCGAGTCCTCGCGCGCGGACAGCGAACAGCGGCAGCTCGAGGAGGGATTGCGCAATCTGCTCGCCGAGCGGGAGCGCTTCATGGGGCTGGTGCGGCGCGCACTCGAAGCCCACGAAGAAGCCGTCGCGCGAGCCCGCGAGGCGACCGAAAAGCTGCGAGAGGTGCGCGAGCGACGGGAGACGCGCAAGGCGCGGCTCGATTCGCTGCGCGAAGTGGTGGAGCGCCGCGACGACGTCGGCGAGGGCGCGCGGCATCTGCTCTCCGGCGAGAGCAGCGGGGGATCGGATCTCGAATTCCGCGGTCTGGTGCGGGATCTGCTGGAGGTGGACCGCGAAGTCGAAGGCGCGGTCGAGGCCGTGCTCGCCGAGCGCGCCGAGGCGATCGTGGTGGATCAGCCCGCCACCGGCGTGGCGGCGTTGGAGCGCCTGCGCGCCGCCCAGGCGGGACGCGGCGTGCTCGTCTCGCTGTCCAGCCGGGATTCCGACGTGACGGGTTTCGTACCCCTCGGCCAGCCGCTGCTCGAGCGGGTTCGGGCGCACCCCGGATTCGAAGACCTCGCGCGCACGCTGCTCGGCGGCGTCAACCTGGTGGGCGATCTGCGGGAGGTCTTGTCGGTCTACGAGGCCGGGCGCATCCCCGCGACGTTCGTGACGCCCGACGGCGACGTGTTGACGCCCGACGGCATCGTGCGCGGCGGCTCCGGCGCCGAGGGGCCGGGGCGGGGCCTGCTCGCCCGGATGGGCGAAGTGCGCGAGTTGACGGTCGAAGTCGCCGACCTCGAGCGGCAGGTCGCCGAAGCCGAGACCGTGCACCAGGAGGCCGAGGCGCAGTCGGCGCGCGCGGCCGACGAACTCGACAACCTGCGAAACCGACACCACACGGCGGCGCTCGCGGTGGCGAATCACGAAAAGGATCTCGAGCGCACCCGCGAGCGCGTCAAGGTGCTGGGAGAGGCGCACGAGGGCCGCACCGCCGAGCGATCCGAGATTCTCGCGGAGGTCGAGTCGCTGGCCGGAGAGCACGCGCGCCTCGAGAGCACGCTCGAGGGATTTCGCAACGAGCGCGTGAAGTGCCAGCGAGAACTCGACGCGCTCGTATTGAAAACGGGTTCGTGCGGGCGCGAACTCACGCGTCTGGAGACGATCGCGACCGAGCGAAGGGTCGAGCACGCCGGGCGGTCGGAGAAGTGCGACCGCTTGCGATCGATCCACGAGCGCGCCCTCGCCGCGGTGGGGGAGACGCGAGAGTGGATCGAGCGGCGCGACGGAGAAATCGCCGCCGCCGAGGCGAGGCGGGAGGAGCTCGCCGAGAAGATCGCGGTTTCAGAGAGAACGCTGGAGAGCCAGCTTCGCGAGGAAGAGGCCGCTCGCGCCGGAAACGAGGCGAAGCGCGAGGCCTACGAGCGGATCTCGGAAGAAGTGACGGGTCTCGACGAGGGCGTCCGCGAACTCCGCAGCCAGATCGCGAGCCGCCGCGAGCAGGTCAACGAGGCGGAACTGCGCAGCCGGGAACTCGAGCTTACGCTCAGCCACCTCGACGAGTCGATCCGCGAAAAATGGGGCGTGGAGATCGCGAGTTGGACCCCGCCTTCGGTCGATCCGGAGGCGCCGGAGAGCGGGCTGTCCGAAGCCGAGGCGTCGGTGACCGCGCCGCCCGAGCCCGCAGCTGACGCGACGGAAAGCGAGGAGGATGAGTCCGAAGCGCCCAACGCCGCGCGCGACGCGCGAGAGAACGCGCTGGCCGCGACGCTTCCGCTCGAGCAGCGCAAGCAGCGGCTCGAAGAGGTCCGGCGCAAGATCCAGAGTCTGGGGGACGTGAATCTCGGTGCGATCGAAGAGCAGGAAGAGCTGAGCGAGCGCGCGCGCTTCCTCACCGAGCAAAAGGACGACCTGGAGCGCACGCTCGCCTCGCTGAAAGACGCCATCCAGCGCATCAACCGCACCAGCCGGCGCCGCTTCAAGGAGACCTTCGAAGAGGTCAGCAAGCGCTTTTCGGAGAATTTCCCCCGCCTGTTCAACGGCGGTCGCGCGAGCCTGTCGCTGACCGACGCCGAAGACGTGCTCGAGTCGGGCATCGACATCATGGCGATGCCTCCGGGCAAGCGGCTCCAGAACGTCAACCTGCTCTCCGGCGGCGAGAAGACGCTCACGGCGATCGCGCTGCTGGTTTCCGTATTCCAGGTGCGCCCCTCGCCGTTCTTCCTGCTCGACGAGGTGGATGCGGCACTCGACGACGCCAATGTCGGCCGCTTCAACGACCTCGTTCGCGAGATGGCGGTCTGGTCGCAGTTCGTCGTGATCACCCACAACAAGCGCACGATCGAAGTCGCCGATCTGCTCTACGGCGTGACGATGGAGCGCAAGGGTGTGAGCAAACTCGTCGCCGTAGAGATGCACTGACCGAGGCCCTCTCGGCTGTGCAAAGCTGCGGCCGCTCTCTCCGCGGCCGCAGAAGGCCGCTATGTTCCGGCCCGCAATGGAACAATCCCTGATCGCACTTCTCGAAGATTGGGCGCTGCGCAACCCGCTGCTGCCGGCGCTGCTGCTGGTTCCGCTCGCATTGGCTCTCGTCGGCGTGATCGCTTCGGCCTGGCGCTCGGCTCGCCGCTCCGCGGCCCCTCCGCTGGAGGGCGCGCCCGAGGCGCCGGCTCTGCCCGAGCCCAGCCGCGAGGCGCCGCCCGCG
>JAFDBP010000270.1 GCA_019313245.1 Deltaproteobacteria bacterium | reverse complement strand
TCTCGGCCCGGCTGGTCAGCAGGAGATAGCCGGTCCGGTTTTCGAGCTCGAGGATACCGACGGCGACTTCGAGGTGCTACGCAGTCCAACAACCGAAACGGGCTGATCGGGTTTGCTCGTTACCGAGAAAATGAGGAAAGTGGAAAATGCAAAGAACTCTGACAATGATCAAGCCTGACAGCATGGAAGCCGGGAATGCCGGAAATATCTTGGCTCATCTGGAAAAGGAGGGCTTCCAGATCCAGGCGCTCAGACGGATGCGGCTCAGCGAGGCACAAGCAAGAAAGTTCTACGAAGTGCATCGGGACCGTCCCTTCTACGAGAGCCTGGTCGCCTACATGACGAGTGGCCCGATCATCGCCGCGGCTCTGGGTCGTGAGGACGCGGTAGCGCAGCTGCGTCGAGTGATGGGCGCAACAGACCCCGCGAACGCCGAGGAGGGGACGATTCGAGCGCTTTACGGATCATCGATCGAGCGAAATGCAATTCATGGTAGCGACTCACCCGAGAACGCGCGCCAGGAACTGCACTTCTTCTTCTCGCGAGCCGAATTGATCGCTGCAGAGTAGGCAGCGGTGCGAGGTGGGCCGCGAGGCCCATCGCGCTTGAACGCCGAAAGTTCTTCTGAATGGCTCCGTATAATGAGACGGTGAGCGCCTCGGAAGCAGAATTGCCGATCGTCCTGTCCCGGGCCGAGCACCCTGTTTCCCGAAGCGACATAGACATCAACGCCATCAAGGTGCTCTACCGCCTGCATCACGGTGGTTACAAGAGCTACATGGTGGGCGGCGCCGTCAGAGACCTCATGCTGGGGCGGCGCCCCAAGGATTTCGACGTCAGTACCAGTGCTCGTCCTCAGCAGGTCCGCCGCCTCTTTCGCAATTCGCGCATCATCGGGCGACGGTTCAGGCTGGCCCACGTCTTCTTCCGCGACGGAATCGTCGAAGTCTCGACCTTTCGGCGGGATCCGGATCCCGAATCGCAAGGCAACGCGCAGAGTGAGCTCCTGATTACCGACGACAACGTGTTCGGATCTCCCGAAGAGGACGCCTATCGGCGGGATTTCACCATCAACGCGCTGTTCTACGACATCAGCGATTTCTCTGTGATCGACTGGGTCGGTGGTGTCGAGGACCTGCGCGGTCGGAAGATACGGGCCATTGGCGATCCAGAGGTTCGATTCCAGGAAGATCCGGTTCGCATGTTGAGAGCCTGCGAGCTCGCCGGGCGCCTCGATTTCGACATCGAGGAGTGGGCACAGGCTGCGATTCGAAGCCACCGCCGTGAAGTCGAGAAGGCAGCGCCGGCCAGGTTGACCGAGGAGGTCTGCGACATCTTGCTGTCCGGGAGCTCGGAATCGATCCTCCGGTGGATGATGCGCCTCGGCCTACTCGAAGTGTTTCTGCCAGAGGCGTACCTGGTCTTGTCGGCCGGGGAGCATGACGCCGGGGAGTTCGAAAGCATTCCTTCGGTCATCGACGAAATGGTTGGAAGGGGTGAGACACTGTCGGATGCCGTGCTCTTCGGCGCGGTCCTTCTGCCCTCGGTTCTGCTGCGAAGGCGCGATGTGGAGGCGATCGACCAGCGTCCTGTTCACCGTTCGGCGCTTCGCGAGCTGACGAGCGAAGTTCTGGAACCGTTCGTGGCGCGCTTCGCCCTCTCGAGAGTCAGAACCGATCAACTGCATCATGCCGTCTGGGCTTTTCAGCGATTCGGCGCGAGGTGGAAGAGCGCCGGAGACCGGATCCGGTTCTCGAGCCACCCCGGTTTCGATGACGCTCTCGCGCTTCTCGAAGTCCTGGTCGGAGCCACTGGCGAAGGTCGAGCGAAGCTCGACCTGTGGCGCAAGGTCCAGCAACAGAGACCCGAGAAGCCGGCACCACGCGGGCCGGCGAGACCACGCCGACGTCGTCGAAGGCGCCGACGTTGATCCGACTTCAGGCGCTGTGCGGACCCGACTGGAGGAGTAGGCCGGATCGCCTTTCCAGGCCTCTCCGAGTCAGCATAAGATAGGGCTCCGAACCGGAGCCTGGAAACACCTGAACTCAAGAGATGCGACTTGCGAAGACAGGGCCGGCTGAAGCATGGCGCTGGCTTTGCCGCCTGATCTGTTCGTGAGAGGAGAGACGATGTCCGGCTTGTCGAACTTCTATCGCTCCGCAGTGGGCAAGAAGGCTCTGATGGCAGCCAGCGGGATCGTGTTGTTCGGCTTCGTGCTCGTGCACATGCTCGGAAACTTGAAGCTCTATCAGGGGCCCGCGAAGCTGAATGCCTACGCCGAGTGGCTGCGAGACGTGGGAAGTCCCGCTTTGCCGAGCTCGGGAGTGCTATGGATCGCTCGACTCGTTCTGCTGATGGCGGTGGGCATCCACGCACTCACAGCGACCCAGCTGACGCTGCGAAACTGGCGGGCTCGGCCGGAAAAGTACCGTCAGAGGGAGGTTCTCGAGGCCACCTACGCCTCACGCACGGTGCGTTGGGGTGGCGTCATCATCGGCCTCTATGTCCTTTACCACTTGGCGCATCTTACGTTTGGCTGGACGCATCACGACTTCGTCCCCGGTGACGTCTACCACAACGTGGTGGCGGGTTTTCAGATCTGGTGGGTCAGCGCGGTCTACATCGTGGCCCAGGTAGCGCTGGGATTCCATCTCTACCACGGCCTTTGGAGCATGTTCCAGTCCCTCGGGTGGTGGAACTCCTCGCAATCTCCCGACTGGCGACGGCGCTTCGCCCAGGTCTTCGCATGGACCATCACGCTCGGTAACCTGTCGTTTCCCGTGGCTGTCCTGACGGGATTGGTGAAGTAGGAGAGGCTGATGATCTTGGATCCGAAAGTTCCGTCGGGACCCGTCGAGGAGAAGTGGGACCGTCACCGCTTCGAGATGAAGCTGGTCAATCCGGCGCACAAGCGGAAGTTCAAGGTGCTCGTGGTCGGGTCGGGGCTCGCCGGCGGATCGGCCGCCGCGACCCTGGGCGAGCTCGGGTACAACGTCGAGTGCTTCTGCTATCAGGACAGCCCTCGGCGTGCGCACAGCATCGCCGCT
>JAFDBP010000269.1 GCA_019313245.1 Deltaproteobacteria bacterium | reverse complement strand
TGAGGGCGCCGTCGGCAACTATGACGACCCGTTCACTCGCGGCATCAACGAAGGAGCCGTCGGCAACTACGACGACCCGTTCACCCGCGGCATCAACGAGGGGGCCGTAGGCAATTACGATGACCCGTTCACCCGCGGCGTCAATGAGGGCGCTGTCGGCGATGTCGACGCACCGCCCACGGGTCGGATCATCGAAGGGGGCATCGGCGACTGATCCAGCAGCCGGATCGGGTCGGCTCTGTCCGATCCTGCCGCCCCCCGCAATTCGAAGCGCAGAACGCTCGTGCAGTCGTCCGCCCGGTGGTCCGAACTTCCACTGGAGCGAATGCAAGCTGGTTTTCGGCGATGCCCGATGGCAGGCATTCTGCCCAGTTGACTTGCACAGAAGCACAACTGCCCCATGCCGGGCGGGATCAGGAAGGACTCAGCGCTGCCGATTCAGCTCGCGCTGGCGCTGGCGGTCGTGGCTCTCGATTCCCAGAATCGGCGTGCGTTCGGCCCGGTGGGTTGCGTCAACTTGCTTCGCCTGATTTGCAAGCGCTTCGCGCTGCCGGCGGAAGCCTTCGGACAGCCCCTTGGCCTTGCTTCGGTATTTCGAAAGATAAGTCTCGTCGGCGAGCTCGCGGTACTTCGCGTCCTGGGAGTCGAGCCACGCGTCGATCTCTTCGCAGCTCGTGCGCTGATTCGGATCGACGGCAGCCCCAACGGCACAATCCAGATGACCGAGCGCCCCGCGCGCCGTCTCTACCTGTGGGCGGCCTACCTGGTCGTAGAGCGCTTCTGTCTCCCTGGCCATGCCCGTCACTTGTTGTACGCGCGCAACCAGCGGTACGGCGCGCGCTGCGGTATCGAGAACCGCGTTCACACCTAGATTCGCCGCCCGGGTGCGCAGCCAGATCTTGCCCTCCCAGAGAGCGAGCGAAGCGTCGGCGATGAGTTCGTCTGCAGCGTCGATGTAGGGACGCAGGGCTTCGCTTCGCTCGGCGAGCGACGGCGGCGAAACGCTCGGGCCGGCGCCCGGCAATGGGATGTCCCGCTTGATCCGCAGGCCCCGCTCGGGCCCGTAGGCGCTTGGCGGCAGTTCTTCGAGTTCGAGTACCGAGGACTCTGCGCCGGGAGCCGAGCGGAGGCTTCGAGCGAGCGCCACCGCGTCGGCGTGAAGCGCCTGGGCGGCTGCTTCCATCTGTGCGCGCTGAATTGCTTCGCGCTGACGCACCCGCGCGTAAGCCTGCTTCTGCTCGGCGAGGCGCACGAACTGATGAGCTGTGCGATTCGCGGGATCGTAGGCGAGAGCTTCGCGGTATTCGGCGAGGGCGCTTTCGAGGTCATTCCGCTCATGGTGAGCGCGCCCTCGCGCGAGGTGCAATCCCGCATTCGCGCGGCGTAGATTTTGGAGAACGATTGGATCGTTGGGAACGAATTGCAGGGCCTGTTGGTAGGCCGAAATGGCGGCCTCGAAATCTCCGCGCGCGGCGAGTCGGTTGCCCCGCGCGTTGATCTCATAACCCTGTGCCGCGACCGCCATGTCTTGGATTGCCTGCGCGGCCAACAGCCCCAGGGCCTCGCCGAGTTGGGCGGCTGCCACATAGGCCGAGGGATCGTAGCCACCGCCGTAACTGGAGCCTCCAGATGGCGCGTCGCCGCAGTGATTGTTGCCCTCGTAATCCGTCCAGCAACCCTGATAGACGCCACCCATCTCCGCTCGTGCTGGTGCGGCGAAGGTCACGGCGATCCCAATCGCGAGCAGTGCAAAGATCCTCATCGCGATGCGTGCCTCTCCGAAACTGCGCGCAGATAGGCGAGCGAACCGATCCAGTCTGCCGACGCTTGCTGCAAATCGGCGGTCACCGCGCGCAGGTCTTTACCGGGTGCCCACGCAAGGAAGCCCTCCAGATTCGAGACGGGCTCGCGAGCACCGAGAGAACTCGCGAGCGCTGCCCAATGCGCGACGCGCTCTTGCCGCCGCAGTTCTGCCGCAAAGTCGAGCTGGGCATAGGCCTCGGCCCATTCGGCGAGGTCGCGCAACACGAAGCCGAGCCGGTGGCGGCGGGCGTGTTCTGCAGCGAGTTGTGCGGTCAGGATCGAGTCGACGTGGCGCTCGGCCGCACCGAGTAGCGGAGGGAGTTCTGCCAGCAAGCGTCCCTGCGTGGCTGGTTCCCCATCGAGTGCGAGTATCAACCGCTGCATCTCGTCGAGACGCCCTTGTTGGGCGAGACGCCAGAAGAGCGAAACCGCAAACTCCGAACGCGTGCGCGAATCGAGCGCCGCCAATGCGGCAAAGGTGGCGTCGATGCGGCCCATCTCCGCGTCGAGATAAGCGCGCGCAATCGTGGCATAGACGGCGTGCGAATCGAGTGAGTGCTGGTCGATCCAAGCGTCGATCCGATCGCAACCCCGTCGCGCGAGCTCCACATCGCCGCGCCAGAGCGCGGCGAGCGTCGCGAGGTAGGCGTCCACGATGACATCCGGCGCTCGCTCGGCCTTGATGGCGATGGCGTCCAGTTCCGCGAAGACCTGCCCGCCTTCCCCGAGCGCGCTGCGCGCAGCCGCGAGGCTCCCGACCGGCTCTTTGCGCATTGCGCGCGCGAGTGTCAGCGCGGCTTCGATTCGGTTCGCGCGCAGGTAGCCGAGCAACAGGATCTGCTTCAGTTCGAAGCGCTCAGCAGCATCGAGCGCATCTGCGAGCAGCTCCTGCGCTTCGCGCACATCGAGTGAACGCGCGCGGGCTGCGACGAGTTGCTTCAGCAAACCCTGTCGCGCGCTGGGGTTCGCGATCGATCGCAGCGTCATTACCGCGTCGGCGTACTCACCGCGCAACAGCTGCAAACGCGCGAGCGTTACGCGCAGCCGGTCGCCTTCAGCGGGATCATCGATCTGCTCGAGCACAGCGCGCACTGTGTCGTAGTCGTGTGCCGCCGCGAGCAGCTCTGCATGAACACGCAGGTGGTGTGCGGGCGAGATCGCACTGCCCGCATCGGCGCTGCTCTGCACGGCACCCTGGATATGCCCTGCGAGCGCCTGCAGAAAGGCCGTGGTTTCGAGTGCCTGCTGCCGTTCGCCCCAAATCTCTTCGGGAACGCTTCGCGCGGCCTCATCCGCGAGCCTCAGCAATTCGCTCGTCTTTTTGCGAACCTGCGCGATCAAGCGATTGGCTTCTGCGCGCGCCGCGGCGCGCTGCGCATCCGCACCCGATTGCTCGAGGTAGGCTTCGAGCCAGGCGATTGCGAGCAACGGCGCGCCGGCGTCGCGCTGTGCGAGGGCCAGCTGGAGCAGCGCGTTTGGATGCCCCTGCGTTTCGCTCACGCAGCGCTCGAATTCCAGCACAGCGAGAGCGGTTTGGCGCTGCACCGCTGCGGCCTGCCCGCGCGCGCAGGCCGGGTGCGAAGTGGCGTCGGGCGCGCCGACTGCCTCGCTCGCGATGAGCGCGCAGAGGAGCGTCACCGCACAGAGCCCGGCCGCGCACCTGCGCGGCGCGATTTCAGGGGATGAGTGGCCGAAGCGTCTCAATGGGCACCCCGGGTGCGGCCGTCTCCGTCCGCGAGCGTCCGGCCCGGGCCGCGAGCTTCGGGTAGTCGTTGTCCACTGCCTCCGCGATCTTGCGCGCGAGGTTCGTCGCCACGCGCTCGAAGATATCGTGCCCGTCGTGCTCGGCGCGGATGCCCGCCCCCAGCAGCGTGAACATCGTCAGCGGCATCGCCCAGATCCGATAGGTACCGCGCTCCTGAAAAGTGTAGTCAGCGACGCGATTGCCGTCTGGCCCGATCACCTCGACGTGACAGTCGATGTCCCAATGCGAGTGGTAGTTCAGCGGCACGACTCCGAGCGTCAGAATGCTGATCGCACCGAGCTGCGAAAGGCGCGGTTGATCCGACGCGTGGTCCGATGTGATGTCGATGTTCAGCGTCAGGTTCGACGATGAGGACGAGAAGCGTGACGCCACGTCCGGCGCCTGCAGCGCATCGATCATGTGGCTGCGAATGGCCGACGTTCCGATTCCGGGATCCTGCACCCAGCTCCCGGTCAGCGTTTCGCTGATCTCTCCGATGCGCAGCACCGGCTCCTGTCCCGCCACGGGCGGCGCTTCCGGCAGGAATTCCGGACCATTCTTGATTGCACATGCCGACAACCCCAGAGCCAGCACGGCGACACCAGCGACTTGCACAGCCCTCATCATCACCTGCTTCCTCCATTCTCCGCGCCCCGGATCAATCGCGGGCCCATCCCCGAGAAAACGGCCTATGGGGATATCGGCAGTCCATGAATCGAGCTTGGGGTTTTTCGCGCCTTTTCCGTGCGCCTGCAGCGGGGACGCCGGCGTGACGCTACCGGAGATCCGCGGGCGGAATGGCCCGTTCATGCGCGCTAGCTACGCCGAGTTGGGTCACATGCGAGCACTCGCCGACGGCCTCGACGCGATCTCGCCCGAGCGCCTGACCCTCTACCTGGATTCGCCGGCCGACCTCGAGGTGACGGGCAGCCCGCGGCTGGTCGCGTGGATCTCGATGGACGTCCCCGACACCGACTTCGCCGCCGTGCTCTACGAGGTGCTGCCGGACGGCCGGGTCATCGTGCTGTCGAGCGAGGCCAATCGCGCGCGCTACCGGAACCCGCTGCGCCAGGCGGAACTCGTCGAGCCCGGGACGATCTACCGCTACGAATTCGACCGCTCCCGCTTCTTCTCGCGCCGGCTTTCGAAGGGGTCGCAGCTGCGGCTGGTGGTGCACTCGCCGAATTCGATCTACCTGCAGAAGAACTACAGCAGCGGCGGTGTCGTGGCAGAGGAGACGGCCAGCGACGCGCAGATGGCCCACATCACGCTCCACCACGACGCCGAGCGCCCGAACTTCCTCGAACTGCCGATCGCCCGCTAGCCGAGGCTGCAGGCCGTCCGCCGCCTGCCCTAGCCGGCACCGCCGCGGGCGCACGCGTTGGACACCCGCGAGTGGGGCATATTGCCACGCCCTGCGCACACGGGCGGCCGAAACGAAACCCGGCGGCGTTTCAACACCAAATCACGTAGCCGTTTCAGATATGATCCGGCAGGCGACGAGGCAGGGCCTTCGCACACAAGCGGCGGCCCACTCTGCCAGCGAGAATTGGGTCCCCCAGCTGGGCGCAGTCGAGGAGACAGTCCATGCCGAAGCTCGAAGGCATCAACAAAGTCATGATCATCGGATCCGGTCCCATCGTGATCGGCCAGGCGTGCGAATTCGACTATTCGGGCACGCAGGCCTGCAAGGCGCTGCGGTCGCTGGGGTACGAGATCATCCTGGTCAATTCGAATCCCGCCACGATCATGACCGACCCGGGCACGGCGGACATCACCTACATCGAGGCGCTGACCCTCGAAGAGATGACGAAGATCATCGAGCGAGAGCGCCCGGACGCGCTGCTGCCCAACCTCGGCGGGCAATCCGGGCTCAACCTCAGCTCCGAGCTCGCCAGGGCCGGCGTGCTCGACCGCTACGGGGTGAAGGTGATCGGCGTGCAGATCGACGCGATCAAGCGCGGCGAAGACCGCCAGGCGTTCAAGGACACGATGGACAAGCTCGGCATCGAGATGTGCCGCAGCGAGATCGCCAACAGCCTCGCGGAAGCCGAAGACTGCCTCGCGAAGATCGGCCTGCCCTGCGTGATCCGCCCGGCCTACACGATGGGCGGCACCGGCGGCGGCTTCGCGTACAACATGGAGGAGTTCCGCGAAATCGCGCAGCGCGGCCTCGCCGCGAGCCTCGTCCACCAGATCCTCGTCGAGGAATCGGTCCTGGGCTGGGAAGAACTCGAACTCGAAGTCGTGCGCGACAGCAAGAACCAGATGATCACCGTCTG
>JAFDBP010000268.1 GCA_019313245.1 Deltaproteobacteria bacterium | reverse complement strand
TCGGGTGGTACTCGGCAGTCAGGCGCGGGCTAAGCAGCTGGTCTCTATTGGGGCGTGTCGGGTTGGGGGCGCTGCTGACGGCGCCGATCCAGTTGATCGGCGCCACGATCGCCATATTTCTGCTCACGCTCGGGCTGGCGAATATCGCCCGGGTCTGGCTGAGCCACGGGCTCTGGTTGAGCGTGGCGGCTTGCGTCGTCTATCGGGTCGAGCGAGCAGCGCGGCAGCCCAGCCGTCTTCGTTTCGGTGACGAGACGAAAGAAATCTGAAATCAGCGGCTCGAATCACCTGATCAACGAATGACGTTCAGTTGACCGGGAAGCGCACGGGGAGCGGCGCGAGTCTCGGCGTTCGCCATGTCGAGCAGGGCGGCTCCGAGCTCGGGGCTACGAACCGCTTGAAGAACACGTGCGCCCCGAACGGATTGAGGCCAGCCTGCTGCGGGTCGCAAAACGGCCGAGAATGTCGCCGCTGAGTCGGAATCGGCGCGCCGATTTCGGGATGGATCGGATGCGACGAGGATTGCGGTTCGGTCGCTCACGTCGAGCTGGTCGAGTTGCTCCAACAGTTCGACGACGTCTGCGGCAATTGCCTCGCCTCGATCGACTCCATCAGTCACCCCAAAGTCGACGAAGAGGAAGAACGGAGCCGGTGCTCGCTGCATCCTCCACGAGGAGAGCCAGCGCTTCGCGGCGGCCGCGATCTGATCGGGCGTTCGATGGGTTTCACCGAGCCCCAACGCCGCGAGCAGTGGGTTGCCGGGGCCCGCGAGCAGTGCGGCGCTCGTCATCCAACCGAACGACTCCGCGAGCAGGCGCTGCGCTCCGGGCATTGAATCCACTTCGAAACCACCGAGCTTCGCTGCGCGCTCGGGGTCCCTCACGATCGCCGCGACCGCGTAGCCGTCCGCGGCCATCTCGAGCGGAACCGAGGCTCCGCTGGGCGCAGTCAATAGCTCGTAGACGCCGGACGCGCCCTCGGACTGGACGCTCTCGTAGCTCACGCCCGCGAACGCGAGCAGCGCGAGGTCGGCGTCGCTTTCAATCGCAGCGGAAACGGAAACGGGACCAAGTGACACCACCAGGATGTGCGGTGGCGCCAGTTCATCGAGTGCGGGCAATTCGGATTCCAAGAGCACCCACGGGAGTGCCCAGGGGAGAAAGGCCACGGCGATCGCTCCGAGACTCAGCAATCCAGTGACCCCGGAGAAGCTCCGGGGCGGTCGGCTGCCGCGCCTGCGAACCCATTCGAACGCCGCCATTGCGGCTGCGACCGCCAGAAGCGGAATCGCGATCAGGGCTGCGGTCTCGAGCGCGCGCCCGATTTGGGACCAGAGCATTCGCTCTGCGGCAGCGACCGGCAGCGCGACCGCGAACCAGACGAACGGCCCCGATAGCGCTACGGCACCGCGCTCGAGCGATTCTCCCAAGCGCATCCCGGCGAGCGAGACCGCGACCGCGAGCATCAATGCCGTCCCGAGGCCCGAGAGGGAGAGTGCGGTCGGCATCCCGGAGAGCGTCAAGTGCTGCCAGATCGAACCGGCGAGCGCCGCACCGAGTAGCGGGCCTAGCGTCGCTCCGACCAGGGCCGAGTGGGAGATCCGCCGCTTCGACATCCGCAGCGCGAAGCCCAGCAGCGCAGAAAGCACGCCAACCAATAACGCGTTGGCAGCGACGATCAGCAGCGCGATCGGCGGCGGGGGCGGGGAGCCCGCGGGATACGCGACGAGCAGCTCGCAAAGGCCGAGGATGATTCCGGCGCTCGATCCCGCGTAGACCCAATCGGCCGCTCGGGGGCGGGGAGGCAGAAGGAAGCCCGACTGGGTTCGCATGGTCATCGTCGGCTTTCGCCAGAAAAATTCCGATTCAGGGTTTCGCTCGGAGCAGCCGAGTCGTTCAGTGCGCTCGGGAAGACAACTCGGGGTTCGAAACCCGCTGCTCCTCGAGCCAATTCACGATCTCCTCACGCCGGTAGCGCAGGCTGCCGTTGGGTCCATCGCCGATGCGGTAAGCGGAAATCGCCCCGGACCGCACCAGACTCCACAACTTGGTCCGACCGATCTGGAGAAATTCCAGCACCTGCGCAGTCGTCATCAGCTCGACTTCAGCCACGCTGCGCCTCCCCATCGGTTTCCTCGGCTGCGTCGGGCGCCTCGCCGTACGCGTAGCGCGAGTACGCGTCGTAGTAGTAATAGCGGCGGAAAGACCCCGAGCTGACGGAATTGAACACGACGCCACTCACGTCCACCACGTTCTTCAGCGAGAGCACCGCAGCTTTCGGCGGGGTGTTGCCCGCGCGCACGACGAACACGAGCATGTCGGCCATCTTGCGCAAGATGCGCGTGTCGACCACCGGCAGCAGCGGCGGCGAGTCGATCATCACCACGTCGTAGCTCGCGCGCGCGTAGTCGATCAGCTTGAGGAACTGGTCGCCCGCGATCAGCGTGAGCGGGTTGCGCGCGATCGGCCCCGCGGGCAGCACCGAGAGATTCGGGATCGCCGAGTCGATCACGCATTCCTCGAGCTTTGCTTCACCCTCGAGCACGCTCGAAAGCCCGAGTTTGCGCGACACGCGCAACAGCTTGTGGGCGGTCGGGCGCCGCATGTCGCTGTCGATCACGAGCACCCGCTTGCCGAGGTCGGTGGCGAGGCTGATCGCGAGGTTCATGCAGGTGAGCGACTTGCCATCGCCCCGCGTCGCGCTGGTCACGAGGATCACCTTGCAGTTCTCGGCATCCAGGAAGGCCGGCAGGAAGCCGCGGTACTGCTCGGCGGGTGTGGATTCGGGTGCCGTGTAGACCACGAGTTTGGGATCGACCCGCCCGTCGGGCTCGACCTCGTAGATCGTGTCGTTGTCGATCGCTGGGATCGAAGCGAAGACCGGCAAGCCGACCATCCGGGTGAGCCGGCCGACCGAGCGAAACGCCGGATTTCGGATTTCGGCGATTACGATGAACACGACGACGAGACCGACGCCGAAACCGACGCCTCCGGGCAGCAGCATCAGCGGATCGGGCGAGAAGGGCTTCTTGGGAACCCGCGCGCGCCGGGCGATCTCGAACTTCTGGCCCTTTTGCGCGCGCTCGAGATTGCGCGAGATCGCGGCCTCGTACTTCTTGGCGAGCAGCGTGTGGTAGGTGTTGGTCAGGTTCGCATAGTCGCGGGTCAGCGTTCTCAACTCTTGTTCGCGGATCGGCGTAGCGTCGACTTTGGCTTGCAGGACTTCGATCTCGGCGCGGATGCGTTCTTCGCGTCGCTTTCGCGCCGCGAGCTCGAGTTGCGTGGCTTCGATTTCGGGCCGGAATTCGATCGGAACCGGACGGGATTCGGCGATTGCCAAGTTCGGCTCGTTGCGCTCCGCGAGCGCTTCCTCGGCGGTTTGATTTTCGAGCCTTTCGATCTGCGCCTTCAAGTGCTGGACGTTGGGGTGTTCGTCGGTGTAGACGCGCTCGGCCTCGAAGAGCTGTTTCCGTGCGTCGGCCAGCGCCAGCGCGCGGCTCGACGGTAGACCCAGTGTGGTTTCGCCTTCGGCCTGGCGGCGAAGCAACGCCATGCGCTGGTTCATCGCCTCCTGAGACTCGAGGTTCGCGGCGAGTTCGAAGTTGAGTCGATCGAGCGCGCGCAGGTTCGTGTCGAGCTGTTCGGGCAGCGAGCCCATCCGCTCGCGGCGAAACACCCCGAGTTGCTCCTCTTGCTCGCTCACCTCCTGGCGTATCCGGTCGAGCTCGCGTTCGAGGAACTGAGCGGTGGAGCTGGCCTGCTGCTCCCGATCTTTGACGTTCTCACTGATGAAGAGGTCGGCGATCCCACTGGCGACGGCCGCTGCGATTTCGGGATCTCCCGAGGTGTAGGAGATCTTGAATACGGGCGCGAACTCGATCTCTTTTCCTCTCGGAACGCGAATATGCAGATTCTCGTGGATTTCCTGGACCAAATCTTCGCGAGAGCGGAGCCCACTGGGATCGATCTTGGATGCGCCGATCTCCTCGATCAGATTGCTGACGTTTGCGAAACCCGTGACGCGGTGCCGCAGCAATTCGATCTGCTGGAGCACGTCCTGCTGCACCACGCTGCGGACGAGGTTCTCGGGCACCTCCTGCGGTTCGACGAGAATCGTCGTGAACGATGCGTACTTCGGCGGCAGCAGAAACGTGAGCGCCGTGCCGATGAGCAGCCCCACCACGACACCCGGCACGATCCACCACTTGCGCCGGTCGAGGATCTCGATGGCGTCTTCGAGCTGAAACCCCGCGGGCGCCTCGGCCTCGAACTCACTCATCCCGTCGCTCCAAAGTCAGAATCCACGAAGAACAAATGCGTCCGACACCGCAGATCGACCATCGTTCGGCTGGTTCTCTCCATGTTACCCCGTAAGTAGACAGTACACGCCGAAAGGTGACGAGAATTCGCGAACGAATGCGAACTAATTCGAAAGGCCACCGCTTCCCTCGGGGAAGCGATACGGAGACAGCCGGCCCGAGGCCTCCAGCCCGTCCAGCACGTCGCCCAGCGAGTTGAACTCGAACCGCTCGAGCAGCCCCCTCAGCCGGCCCTCGGTGGCGTGGAGATTGTGATAGTGGTTGATGCGGACCCGGCGGCTCACCGGCTGCCGCGGCTGCTCGGGATCGATCTCCCAGGGGTGCACGTAGAGGACCGTAGGCCGGTTGGCGGCCTCCAAACGCCCGATGCCCCAGCGGAACACCGCAGGGGGTAGAAAGCGCAGATAGGCGCCCCCGGCGAGGGGCAGGTTGTACGGCCCCAGCGAGAGCGTCGTCAGCGGAAACTCGCGGATCGACCCGCTGTTCGCGAAATCGAGCCGCACCGGCCAGCGCGCAAACTCGGGTATCCCGTAGCGCGGGTGCCGCACCGGGAAGATCGACGAGTCGAAGTCGAAGCCCTCTTCGATCAGGATCGGCAGCGCCCAGAGCGAGGCCGCCGTGATCGAGTAACTGGGTGCGCGGTAGCCGCGCACGCCGGAACCGGTGGCGTCCTCGATCGCGGAGCGCGCGCGCCGCAGGTCGCTGCGAAAGCGCTCGGGGCCGATCTGGTAGACGAGCTCGTGCCCGTAGCCGTGGCAGGCGACTTCGTGTCCGCGCTCCACGATCTCGCGCAGCAGTTTTGGATTGCGCTCTGCGACCCAACCCAGCGCAAAGAAGGTCGCGCGGCTCTCGGTCTGATCGAACAGGTCGAGCAGCCGATGGGTCGATTCGATCACCCGAGAGGGAAGTGCATCCCACTGGGCTCGATCGATCGATTTGTCGAAGTTGGAGACCTGGAAATACTCTTCGAGGTCGACGGTCAGCGCGTTGAACGCCACCAGCTCACACGCCACGCATCAGCAGCATCGTCTTGGCTGTTTTCCAGAGAATCAGCAGATCCATGCCCGTCGAGCGGTACTTCATGTAGTAGATGTCGAGGGCGAGCTTCTCCTCGAATCCCTCTACCTCGTTGACGTAGCCGCGCTGGATCTGCGCCCAGCCGGTGATGCCGGGTTTGAGCGACGAGCGCAGCGCGAAGTAGGGGTAGCGGACGCTCAGGCTGTCGACGAATTCGGGGCGCTCGGGGCGTGGGCCCACGAGCGACATCTCGCCCTTGAGGACGTTCCAGAGCTGGGGCATCTCGTCGAGCCGCGTCTTGCGCAGGACCTTGCCGACGCGCGTCACGCGATCGTCGTCGCTCTGGGCCCAGACCGGACCGCTCTCGTCCTCGGCTCCGTTGCGCATCGATCGCAGCTTCCGGATCACGAACAGCTTGCCGTCCTTGCCCACGCGACCCTGCGAAAAGATCGGCCAGCCCGGAGAGTCGAGCCGGATCGCGATTGCGCAGAGCGCGAGCACGGGCGACAGCACCAGCAGCCCGACCGACGCGACGACGATGTCGATCGCGCGCTTCTCGAACGCGGAGAGGCGGTTCAGCCGAAAGCCGTCGGAAAAGATCAGGTAGCTCGGGCGCAGATCGCGGATGTATAAGCGCCCGCTGACCCGCTCGTAGAAGGAGATCCCCGATTCGACGGTCACGCCCCGCAGCTTGAAGTTCAGCAGGTCCTCGGCGGGAAAATGATCGTCGCGGCTCTTCGAGGCGACGACGATCCGATCGATCTTGAAATCGTTTACGACCTTCTCGAGGTGGTGGATCTTGCCGAGTACGGGCACCCCTTCGATATAGCCGCGCTCGTGAATCAGATCGTCGGAGAGATATCCCACGAGTTGCGTTCCGAGCTTGCGGCAATCGATCGCGAATCGCGCGATTGCGAGGCCCAGGTCGCTCGTGCCGACGATCAGGAGTCGCTCGGTAAATGGCGCCATCGACGAGGTGACGCGGAACGTCATGCGCGCCGTCAACAAGAGCGGAAAATAGATCGCGGCGGTATTCGCCAACACCGGGATGGATCCCGCCGATGTCGGCACGAAGTGGTAGACGAGGATGGCCGCGACGAACGCCAACCCCATCACCGCAACCACGCTGCGCAGGGTTTCGCGGCCGTTCGAGAGGGATTGGAGCGAGTAGGCGTCCGCGTAGTAGAG
>JAFDBP010000267.1 GCA_019313245.1 Deltaproteobacteria bacterium | reverse complement strand
GTTCGCGTTGATCGCGCGATCTCGCCCGCTCGCATTGTGCGAATCGATGTCTCGGCGCTTCTGTTCGACGTAATCCCGCAACAGTTCGTATGTCGCGAAGCTCTCGATCTCATCCGGTTCGAGGAAGCGGATCGTATTCACGTCGACGCAGACGGAGCGCTTGATGCGGCGCCCGCCCGCGAGTGACATGCCGCGCCAGTTCTTGAACGAGTCCTCGATCAATTTGTGGGTGGGGATGGTGGTGATCGTCTTGTCCCAGTTCTGCACCTTGACGGTGTGAAGCGCGATGTCGACGACGTCGCCATCGGCGCCGTACTTGGGCATCTCGATCCAGTCGCCCACCCGGATCATGTCGTTCCCGGTGAGCTGGACGCTCGCGACCAGCGAGAGGATCGTGTCCTTGAAGACCAACAGCAGCACCGCGGTCATCGCGCCGAGCCCGCTCAGGAAGAGCAGCGGCGATTTGTCGAACAGCGTGGCGATGATGATGACGAGCGTGACGATGCCGACCGCGAGCTTGACGAGCTGCAAGTAGCCCTTGATGGGCCGGCTGCGATAGGCGGCCAGCCCCGAGTAGATCGCGTCCGCTGCGTTGAGGAGCGAACTGATCGAGAGCGCGATCACGAGCGCGATCGAGCAGACCGACAGGCGCCGGACCAGCACCGCGATGGTGTCGTTGAGTTCGGGAATCCACTCGATTCCGTAATAGACCGCGAGCGCGGGGGCGAGATGGGCGATGCGGATGAAGAGTTTCGCGTCGACGAGGCGGTCGTCCCACTGTGCGCTGCTGCGGGCCGCGATCGCCCGGATGCTCGCGACCAGAATCCGCCGCACGATGCGCAGTGCGATCCAGGATGCGATCGCCAGGCCGATCAGGCTGGCCGCCTGCACGGCGATCGGATTTTCGAGCAGAGGCGCGAGGCCGATTCGATCCCAATCCATGCTCACTCCCGGTTGCGGAGGGGAGGAGACGATATCACTCGCGCGCAAGTGCGGGGAATCTGGGGAATATTCACCAACTTCCCCGCCGGGGTTTCGCTCGGAATTCCGTCGCTATACTGACGCGCCACGCCAGACCGCTGGCGTGTACAACGACAGGGAGACGCCGCGATGAAGATGAAAGCCGCAGTTTGCTGGGAGGCCAAGGCCCCGTTCGAAGTGGAAGAGATCGATCTCGACGGGCCGAAGCAGGGCGAATGTCTGGTACGCCTGGCGGCATCTGGCGTCTGCCACACCGACGCGTTTACGCAGAGCGGTGAAGATCCCGAGGGCCTGTTCCCGGTCGTGCTCGGCCACGAGGGCGCGGGCGTCGTCGAAGAGGTCGGGCCCGGCGTGACCTCCGTGGCGGTCGGCGACCACGTGATCCCGCTCTACATCCCCGAGTGTCGAGAGTGCAAGTACTGCGTCTCGGGCCGCACCAACCTCTGCTTCAAGTTGCGCGAGACCCAGGGCCAGGGCCTGATGCCGGACGGCACCAGCCGCCTCTCCCACAAGGGCAAGATGCTCCATCACTTCATGGGCACCTCGACGTTTGCCGAATACGCGGTCGTCCCGGAAATCGCGCTCGCGAAGATCCGCAGCGACGCGCCGCTCGACAAGGTCTGCCTCTTCGGTTGTGCGGTGACCACCGGGATCGGTGCAGCGCTCCACACCGCGAAGGTGAAGCCGGGTTCGACGGTCGCCGTGTTCGGGCTCGGCGGAGTGGGACTGTCGGTGATCCAGGGCTCGGTCATCGCGGGCGCGGACCGCATCATCGCCGTCGACACGAACCCCGACAAGTTCGAGTTGGCCCGTCAGTTCGGCGCTACGGACTTCCTGAACCCGAAAGAAATCGACGACATCGCCGCAGCCATCGTCGACATGACCGACGGCGGCGTCGACTACTCGTTCGAGTGCGTGGGCAACGTCGACCTGATGGGCCAGGCGCTCGCGTGTTCGCACCGCGGCTGGGGAGAGTCGATCATCATCGGCGTCGCGGGTGCGGGACAGGAGATCCACGCGCGCCCGTTCCTGCTCGTGACGGGCCGCAACTGGCGCGGATCGGCGTTCGGTGGCGTGCGCGGCCGCACCCAGCTGCCGCAATTCGTCGACCGCTACATGTCGGGCCGAATCAAGCTCGACGAGATGGTCAACGCCACGATGCCGCTCGAGGGGATCAACGACGCATTCGAGAAGATGCACAAGGGCGAGGTGATCCGGAGCGTCCTGATCTACTGACGGATTGCCGTCGCACTCCGGGTCAGCGCGCGCCGAGCCACGCCAAGCCCTCCCAGACGACGAGGCGGAGTGCGACCAGCGTGAGCACGCCCTGGTAGAGCCGTTTGAACCAGCGCTCGTTCACGCTCTCGAGCAGCTGGCTGCCGAGCCAGGTGCCCGCGATCACGGAGACGCAGAGCAGGGCGAGCAGGGTCGCGTATTCGGCGAAGACGAAGCCCGCGATCCCGAAGATCGCGATCTTGACCAGATGCCCCACGGCCTGGCAGGCGGCCTTGGTTCCGATCATCGCCTGGCGGCTGAGCCCGATATTCAGGAAGAACGGCGCGATCAGCGGGCCCGCCGCGCCGATCGTCATGTTGATCGTGCCGACCACGCCTCCCAGCATGAAGAAGCGGCGGTGGACGTCGGCGCGTTCGGGGTGCGTGCCGATCAACAGCCAGCCCGGCCTCCAGGTGGCGAGCAGCACGAAGACGCCGATCAGCGCGCGCGTCACGTTCGGCGGCAGCGCCTGCGCGATTTCGATCCCCACGAAGCCCATCGGCACCAACATCAGCGAGTAGCGCCAGAGGATCGTCCAGTCGACGTGCTTGCGTTGGACGTAGGTGCGCGAGCTGTTGGAGACGAGCTGCACGACTCCGTGAATCGGAATCGCGACGAGCGGCTCGAGGAAGAGCAGCATCACGGAAAGCAGCGTGATGCCGCCTGCCATCCCGACCACTGCCGAGAGCATGGAAGTCAGCAGGCCGGCCAGGCAGAGGATGGAGAGATCGAGGAACTCCACGATTCAGCGCGGCAGATCGCGTGCCGTCATGCTCAGTTCTGACTCGCCGCCTTTGCGACCACGCGCGCATTGCGTTCGAGGATGCCGTCGGCGTGATCTGCGATGCGCTGATTCAGGTAGTCGGCCTTGATGGCGTGGCGCGCGATGAAGGACTCGGCGATGTCGAGACGGTCGTTGTCCACCCCGACCTGCTCGAGCAGCTCACAACTCGCGATCACGTCGATCACCATCTCGGTCAGCAGCTTCGCGCGCAGCAGCGCGTAGGGAATGTCCGAGAACATCACGCCCATGGATTCCTCGACGCGCACAGCCATGCCTTCGACGCGCTTGGCGAGGTCTGCGCGCAGTGGATCATCGGCCATCGCGGACAACTCCGATCGAATTTCCGTGAAGACCACGCCGAGGGCGCCCTTGCCGATTTCGCGCAGCGCGAACGACGCCTGGATTTCACTCGTGCCTTCGTAGACGGTCATGATCAGGCTGTCCGCGTGGAGTTTCGCCACGTCTGCATCCATCGTGAATCCGATGCCGCCGAAGACCTGCATGGCGGCGCGCGTGATCTGATCGCAGGTCTCGGTCGCGAAGTACTTGCAGAGCGGAGTGAGCAGCCGAACCCGCGCGTTGTCGCGCTCGAGATCCGCGCGCAGCTCGGTGGCCTGCGCGTCCGGCAGGTCGCCGCCCGCGAGCGCGGCTTCGCGCGCCAGGTTGAGGTCGAGTAAGCGGTAGGTCCGGTAGAGCAGCGCGCGCACGGCTTCGCTGTCGACCACCATGTTCGCGAGCATCACCTCCACCATCGGCTGCTGGGCAATCGCCTTGCCGAACTGCTTGCGCTCGTGGGCGTAGGTGATGGCGTCGTGCACGGCGGCCTCGCAGAGCCCCAGCGACTGGGAGGCCACGCCGAGACGCGCGGCGTTCATCAGGTCGAGCATGGCCTTGAAGCCCGCTCCCGGGGCCCCGAGCCGGTGGCCGATCGCGCCCTCGAACAGGACCTCGCAGGTTGCGGAGCCGTGGATGCCCATCTTCTTCTCGAGCCGGGGCACCCGGACGCCGTTGGGGGATCCATCTTCGAGGTGGCGCGGCACCAGCACGAGCGAGAGCCCCTGGGTGGTTCCGCGCGACTCGTCGAATTTGTCGGCGTCCCGCGCGAGCACCAGGTGGATTTCGGCGCCGCCGTTGCTGATGTAGATCTTCTGGCCGTCGACCTGGACGCGGCCGTCCGGCAGATCGGTGACCCGCGCCGAGATCCCGCCGAGGTCGCTGCCGGCCTCGGGTTCCGTGAGGTCCATGCTGCCCTGGACCTCTCCCGAGGTGAAGCGCGGCAGGTAGGTGTCCTTGACCTCGTCGCTGGCATAGCGCTCGATGTCACTCGCTGCGCCCGTCTGGAGTCCCACCACCATCATCAAGCTCGGGTCCGCGCGCGAGATCATCTCGAGGAAGATCCCGTTGAGCAGCGCGGGCAGCCCGTAGCCGCCGTACCGCTCGCTGACCGTCAGCGAGATGAGCCCGGCCTCGCAGAGCTGGTCGTAGGCCCGGCGGATGTGGGGGGGCGACTGGGCGCCCCCATCGGGCGTCAGTTCGGCCTCGGCCGCCCAGTTCTTGCGCGCTTCGGGTTCGAAGCTGGCAGCCAGAGCGCTCGCCGTTTCGAGGATCGTCCTGTAGGCGCCCACCTCGGCATCCACGTCGACAGCGCCGCCGCTGCGAATTTCGAGTAGCTCCTTCCAATCCACGAGGTGATCGAGATAGAGCCGCATTCCGGGGGTGAAATAATCGGCCATGCGGGATCTCCTGCGAAATCAAACGCGAATGGTAGCCTATGCGCCCAATGTCCTCGCCCAAATTCGAAAGAGTTGTCCCGGTTGCCGATTTTCCCGCGGTGGAGGCCCGCGTCCGCGAGTTCTGGCGGGAGAGCGGCATCGTGGAAAGGTCGCTCGAGCACCGCCGCGGGGGCCCCCGCTTCGTGTTCTACGAGGGGCCGCCCACCGCGAATGGCCTGCCCCACAACGGCCACGTCCTGACCCGCGTGATGAAGGACGTCTTTCCGCGCTACAAGGCCATGCAGGGCTTCGATGTGCCGCGCCGAGCGGGTTGGGATACCCACGGTTTGCCGGTCGAAATCGAGGTCGAGAAGGAACTGCGCATCTCCGGCAAGGAGGCGATCGTCGACTACGGCGTCGAGCCCTTCATCCGCCGCTGCCTGGATAACGTCTTCGTCTACACGGAAGAGTGGACGCAACTCACCGACAAACTCGCCTTCTGGCTGGATGTCGAAAACGCCTACGTGACCTACCACCAGAGTTATGTCGAGAGCGTCTGGTGGGCGCTGTCCGAGCTGTTCAAGAAGGACCTGCTCTATCGCGGCTACAAGGTGGTGTGGTGGTGGGCGCAGGGCGGAACCGTGCTGTCCGCGGCCGAAGTCGGCGAGGGTTACAAGACCGTCGACGATCCCTCGGTCTTCGTGCGCTTTCCGCTGCGCGACGACCCGCAGACATCGCTGCTCGTCTGGACGACGACGCCCTGGACGCTTCCGTCCAACTCGCTG
>JAFDBP010000266.1 GCA_019313245.1 Deltaproteobacteria bacterium | reverse complement strand
TTTTCACAGAGGGCCAATAAGCGGCATCCGGTTGAGTTGAGTTGGTTAGGGGCGAGGTTGCCCCATGTCGCGGCGGTTGAATTGAGCTTACTTCTTTCTTCCTGAGTCGCTCGATCTTTCTCGCTCGCCTCGGTTTGTGGAACCGCTCGAAGTAATCAAGCGCTCCCGCTTGGGCTTCGGATCGCGTACGATACTGGCGCGAGTTCATCGACCAACCGACCACGCGGCTCGAAACGAGATCTACCACGACCGACAGATAAAGCCACCCTTCGGCAGTGCGAATGTAGGTGATGTCGCTGACCCACTTGCGGTTAAGCTCATTTGCGGTGAAGTCTCGAGCCAGTTGATTTTGAGCGTGATCCAGTCGAGTGCCCGATGGCTTTCTTCGCCAACGCCTTTGCTGCGGAATCCCGCGAAGGCCGCCGCCGCTTCTCGTAAAAAATCTTGTTCCTTCTTCACCCGAGACGGCTCACGCTTGAGCGACGCCACCTCCTCGCCACGCGACTTGCCCTGGCCGGGAAAGGCCGTCGCACCATTGGCCTGGTAATCGCGGCACAGCCTTCCCAGCAAATGCGCGTCGATGCCCAGCTCCTGGGCGACCTGGCTCTTGTGACGCCTAATGCAAAAACTCGGTTTAGATGGGGCAATCTTCCCCAGAAAAAGAGCCGACTAACGGTCAGCTGTCTTCATCTGAGGCGAAAACGGACAGCTAAATCTGTACAAGCCACCAGCGATACTTTGCAGAGTTGACATCAAGCGAAATTTACTGCGGTTGCCAGAATGCGATCCTGATGATCAATTCTCAGTGTCAACACCTCATCATTAGTCGAGCAAAATGTCGTCATCGAGCAACTGGTCGATCAGATACAATTCTCCGTCGATGAGAAAAACCTAGACTCGGAATCAATCGAACATATAGAATTTCTCTCGGAGCTGTCTTCGATTCTACCCGTCGCGTAGCTTCCGCTCGCGGAGATGCGATTGCTGGAAACGGGAGGTCGTAATGCGAAGACGAATCTGCGTGGCGCCGCTCCCTCTCTTACATAGGACGAGCGTTGAGGCAGCGCAGGTTTCTTGCGTGAGCCGGCAGCTGATCTGGGTGGTGGCAGACGGAGTTTACCGCTCGGAATAGAGGAGCCCCCAGCCATGAAGATCGCCGCCCTGACGTTTCTATCCTTCTGTCTGTCTTTTGCCGCCGCTGATGCGGCACCATTCCTCGACGACGACAAACCGCCCGCGGCCCCGACCTTTGCAGGCGAACCCGCAGCAGCCGTGCCGCCGCCCTTCTCGGCTCGCGGCGCAGCCGCCGTCCAACTCGCCCGCGCCTCGCTGTCTTCTTCGTTCGCGAAGGGGCAAGAGCAGAGCACATCCCGTGTCGACTACCGAAGGGATAGGGGTGACGAAGAGCCTTACGGTCGGGTGAACGTCGCTCTGCTGTACGTGGGCCACGGAGAGCCAGCCCACGCGGAAGACGGCGACGTTCCCATCACCCACGCTGATGGAACCCCCTTCGGTCCGCACGCCGTGGACTTGGGCGTGCCGCTGGAAATGCAGTACACGGAGTGGGCGGCGGCGTACGAAGAAATCGCGACCGCCATGACCTACATCTTCGGCGACCTCAACGGGAACGGCATCTCCTACGAAGTGGCGATGGTGCCCGCGGGCGACGTGCCGGGCTTCTTCAGTTGGCCGGCGTTCCACGCCAGCGTCTACGAACACTATGAGGCAACTGCCAACTACAGCCCGCACAACGATGCACTGCGCAAGCACGTGATGAGCCTGAACGTCGATGTGTTCGGAGCCAAGGTGGACATCTACCTCGCTTACCTCGACGCGGTACCCCGCATCCGGGACGTGGTCTACGAGATCGTGCGCGAGGACAAGTACGAGGAACTGGTGGTCGTTCCGATGCTCCTGGCGAACTCCACCCATACCGAGGAGGTCCACGCGCTCGTGGCAGAAGCCGCCGCGTTGGACGAGAACCTCGAGATCGTGATGGGCGAACCGTTCTTCGAAGTTCCGTTCATGCAACGCCGGTTCCGGGACGCCGTTGTGTCGATGGCCATGCATATGCGTTCTGCCATTCCCCAGGCGGTCGCGGACCACAACATCGGGGTTCTGCTCGCCTCGCACGGGTCTCCGTACGTGCCGCCCTTCCCGGAGTACGGGTGGCAGGAGGGCGAGATCTTCTCCGAGCTGATCCCCACAGAAGACGCGTTCCACCACCAGATCGCCAAACAACTGCCCTGGCTCGTTCGAACCGGGCGCATGAAGTACTCCTCTCCCACGATCGAGCAGACCATGGACTCGTTTGATGCGGACGGGTTTACCCACGTCATGGTGATTCCGTCGGCCTTCCCCACGGCCGCGATCCACACCATGTGGGACGTAGCCAACGCTGCAGTCGGACGTGCTGTGCTGCCCGAAGAAGGCATAGTGAGTCTCGCCCGTCCCTCCGGCATGAGGGTCTACTACTCGTCCAGGGGCCTGGCGGATCTGAGGATGGGGAAACGCGAGTTCCGCAACGGACTCGAGCACGCCGGCAGGATCGGTGTCATGGAGGCGCTCGCGGAGCGCGGATCGGTTGAACACGAAGAGCCGGCCTATGCGGACTGCGAGCCGGACATGCTCTGCGTGACGGTAACCGCGGATGTCGTCACGGGCAGTCAGCTGCAGGTCATGCTCTACGAGACCACGGGAGCCGACTGGCCCGAGTTTTTCCTGAACCTGCCGCCGCCTAACTGGGTCGTCATGCCTCCAATGCCCGTGCCCGAGAGGTTGCCCGCGCGACTTCGGATTCCGATCCCGGACAGCTTCGTCGCATTGGGCGGAGGCATGTTCGAAGGTGTGGGCCTGGGGCTGGCCATGGCCACCTCGGAAGGCCCGGCTGTCGAACCCAACGACGCGCGCGGATTCTCATTGCACACCGCCACCTATTACGAAGGTGAAGGCCTGGACTTCGGAAAGGTAAACCTCGCCGTACCCCAGACGGGTGCCATCTGCCTGCCGGGGGAGATCTGCGTGACCATCACCGACGTGGAGCCCACGGGTCCCGATCTGAAACTGATGCTCTACCAGACCACAGAAGAGGGATGGCCCTATGGGTTTATCACGTTGCCCACACCCGACTGGGTGATCACAGAAACCCGGCCGGTACCGGACAGCTTCCCCCTGCACATCCGCATCCCGCTGGCCGGAAACGTGTTCGCGATTTCCACGGATCCGATCGAGGGTGCACGAGTGGGTCTCGCGGTGGTCACGGGGGTCGCGTCGACGTTCATCGTGGAGCCCACGGATGCCCGCGGCTTCTCGGGGCACACCCTCGTGTACGACGCCGGCGGGGTGATGAACTTCGGGGAAGTGGCGGTTCTCGAACCTGCCGGTGATCTCTGCGATCTGAACCCGTACCACCCGGATTGCCTGACCGGCGCCATGTTCTGGGAAGAGCGATTCCTGCCGCCGGAGCAACTCGTGCCCGGCGCGATCTACATCGACGTGGCGGACGTCGACGGGGACGGGATCCGCGACATCATCATGGTAGGCGAGCCCCACTTCGAAGACCCGAACCTGCCACTGACAGTTCTAAAGCTTGGGGTGTACTACCTCGATGCAAACAACGAGATCAGGGGCTCGGAGATCATCGACGAGTGGAGTGTCGCTGACCCGGTGTTCTACAGCCCCTGGGGAGTTCGAGTGATCACACACAGCGGTGCTCCCATGATCATCGTGGGTTTGAACATCCCCGAACTGGCCCCGCTGGAAGAGGGGAATGGTGACATCCTCTCTTATAGGTCGGTTAACGGAACCTGGGTGCGCGAGATCGTGCGGCACAATCCGATGCCGACGGTGGAGAACTACAACTCCATGATCGTCGTGCCCGCGGACATCGACAACGACGGGGACGAAGACCTGGCCCTGAGCGGTGCGTTCGCTACGTCCGGCGTCGGCAGCTGGATGGAAAACACCGGGAATCCAGCGACACCGTGGATTCCGCATCTGCTCCCCATGACACCGGGCACCGACCCGGCGATCCGCGGCACGCTGGCGTACAAAAGCGCGGACCTCAACGGGGACAACTATCCGGAAGTGGTCTACAACGCCATGTTCGACATCCCCGAAACCGACCCGCCCCGCTACCGCGGAGAGATCTGGCTGGCGATCAACCCGGGGCCGGACGGCTGGGGCGATCTCTGGCCCGTGGTGGTGATCGACAATGACAATTGGGCCTCGGCGGACATGTGGTTCCACGACTTCGACGGGGACAGCAACCTCGATCTCGTGGCCAACCAGATATTCGACTCGACGGTGACCCTCTACCACCATCCCGGGGCGAATCTCTTCGATCCGTGGGTGCCGGAGGTCATCATCGAGGGCCTGACGTCGCCCAGCGACATGTGGCTCACCGACATGGACAACGACGGCCTCATGGACGTCGTGAGCGCCGACCATACAGCGCACGCGGGCGTCTGGCACAGAAATCCCGGCCCGGGCGGTATGGTGCCGTGGCAGGAGAAGAACGTCATCTTCAACGGAATCCGATTGCCCGGCGACTTCGTCATGGTCGACCTGGAAGGGGATGGCGACCAGGACTATGTGGGCACCACCCTGACCTCAGGGCAGGCCTTCATCGTAGAGCAGGTGCACCCGCCTCGGAGTTTGGTGACGACGATCTCGCTGCCGGAAGGCTTCTCCGGCAACATCAACCAGCTCATGGTCACCCTGACGAGCAGTTTCCCAATGACCGGCCCGCCGGACGCAGTCCTCGCCACCATCTCCAACGAAGATGCCGACGGGAACGGCGTGGGCGACGTGGACCAGGTTCTCAGCACCTTGCGTGACCTGGTCCTCGGATTCGAAGACGTGAACCTGACCGGGACCTACCACGTCGTCGTCGTCCTGTTCATGCAAGGCGGTGGCGCCTTCCAGCCGGTGCCCGGCGTGGATTACATGGCTGCGAGCGGCTCGCTGACTTTCGGGGACGGCACGGTGGAAACGGAACTCGAATTGCAGATTGTCGAACCGATGGCGCAGTAGAGGACAGGCAAATGAAGCTGGGTTTTCGGCGACTTCCGATAATTCAAAATTCTGCGAAGTAGCGAAACCCGGGCCGATAACCGGCATCCGGTTGAGTTGGCTTGATTAGGGGCAAACTGCACCAGATCAACATCCAACACTCAACGCCTCACCTCGAGATCGGGACCGAGTTGCTGCAGATACGCGATCACGGCCTCGACCTGGGTCTTGCACGCGACGGCTTGCTGGGCGCCTTCGATGTCCACATCCTCGCAGGGCGCGCCAACGGCACGCAGTGTTTTCTTTTCTGCGACTGTGTCGTCTGCGCTGAGCGTCTTCTCTGCGAGCCAACGGAATCCCGGCATATTGGATTCGGGAACCACGCTTCGCGGATCGATGAGGTGGGTTCGGTGCCAGCCGTCACTGTATCGCCGAGTGACTCGGCTCAGATCGGGGCCCGTTTGCTTCGACCCCAAAAAGGAGGAGTGATCGACCGCTGACTCTCCCGCCAGCGTGTACTCGCCGTAGCGTTCGTTCTCCGCGCGCCGTGGGCGCACCATCGAAGGGTGGCACCTCGAGCATCCCTCCCGGATGTAGAGGTCGTGACCTTCTTGCTGAAGAGCCATCAACCCTTCGACGCCGCCTCGTGCGATCAGAATCGCCCGCTGCGAGCGTCGCAGATCTGCCAACGCGACAACCCTTTTGCCGCTGCCACGGTATTCGCGAATCGCCAGCGATGGGTGCAGAATGAAGAGTGGCCGGTGCAGGGGGTCCGTCACGTCCACCGAGCGGCGATCCCCCTGACTGGCCCGTTCGTTGGCGCGATTGACGGCGTGATCGGTTGTGATCGCATACATGTGAAAGCGCGCGGCGTCCTGCTGCCTCAGCGGATAGCTGATCCGATGCGAGAGCAGGCCTCTGGCGGCGTAGATCTCGCCGTAGCTGAAGTTCTTGTCCACCCGGTAGATCGTCCCGCCTCGCATCCGCTGAGTGTCGGTTTCAGTCTCACTCTGCAAATACGTGTAGATCAGCGCGTCGATGGCCGCGTCTTCCACGGTCGGGAACACCGTTTCGGGTCCCCAGGCTTCAAGCTGCGGCTCGTTGGCCAAGGAGGCTCGGAAGTGTTCCATCGGGATACACCCCGAAGTCGCCAGGGCCAAGGTCAGACCCAATTCGACGAATCGAAGTTTCACGCTCATTTCAAACTGCCTACTTTGGCCCGGTATCGACAATCCCGCGTCTATTCAAATTCGCTTTACCGAAAGGAAAGCGCATTATCGGGCCTTGCCGAAAACCATGCCTAGATTGACTAATCGCGAGGAGCCCTCATCAACCGAAACGAAAGTGAGGGCATGAAACTAATCTGAGGAATGCGAACTGTCACTAATGAAATTGAATCATTTTCTTGACTCAAATGAACCAAATTCGGGAAATCCTCCCAGTCCGAATACCACGGACGAGAGCCGTAGCACTATTGCCATTCGGATCCGCTATTCAAATCAGATGATTGCGGTGCGCGACAAACACTGCTGTTGATAGGAAAAAAAACTGCTTTTTCACCGGGAACGGTCTCATACGCCAAGATACGGATTCCTGTGTGGCACCGGACACGGGCGATGGGAAGCGCACTCCGCTCCGTGGTGCTTTGGGGCCCCGGTGTGGAGTCACCGTTTATCCCGAGTTATTGATCGGGCTTCGCCGCTTCCAGTCGATCGCCGCGAACCCGCCATAGCTGATGACTTACCCCATTGATCATCACCGGTTGGAAGTACTGCCGAGGAGCTGACCGACGGTAGAACAACCTGCCGAATACCGAGTCGTTCAAGTCTTCATCGTGGATTGACGCGAAATTAAACGGGATGGACACATAGAGGTGATTTTTCACATCACTCTCATAGAGGTGTTTCCTGATCTGTCGACCATCATCGACCGCGGCGCTCTTGAGGGTGAGCGTTCCGCGACGATGACTGACCCTTCCCGTTTCCAGATCGACTTCGAGTTCCCTGCTGCCCTTGACGCGATTGTCCGTGACGGAAACGTCTTGAAATATCCTGGACTTCGGGTGTGTGCCCGATCTCGTCTTCACATTCCAGGAGCCCAGCCAGTACCACCAGCGACTCGTGGTCGGCATCTTGTCGTGCAAGAAGAGATACGCCGGCGGCGCGTCAGACGGAAAGAAGAAGGAGAGCCAATCCGCCGCCTCTTGGTTGGGCCCGACCGGCTCGAGCCCGGCCCGCCGTATGATTTTCTGCGCGCGCTGCGGGCCACCTGCCAGAATGCTCTTGACAAGTGCAAGACCTCGGGCCGGGTCGTCGCCGACTGCTTCATAGACTTGTTGCACGCCGGAAATGCCGTGTTTTGAAAAGAACTGCATGAAATTTGCCGCCAGCCGAGGGCTCTGGCTGGCGAGAGGGATGTAGTTATAGACCGTTCGTTCCCCGGGATGCGCCTGACCGTCGTTCACGGTCGCGCGCTCCGACCAGTAGATGATCATGTAGCCAAAGCTCCAGGTCGTCCAGATGACCGCATCTGGCGGTGTCTCCAAACGGGTGCGCTCCATTGCTTCGACCATCGTCGGCTGGACCGCTGGCCAGGATGTTCTCGTGAAATCGTTGGCAAGCAGGGGCCACGCTGCCAAGATCACCAGAAGTGGTGAAATGACCTTCACGCTCGCCCGTCGGTGACGTCTCTTCCACACCTCGGCTACCAGATAGCCGATGCCGATTGCCACGACCGGAGCCAGAAAGATCTGAAAGCGCGAAGCGTAGAGGAACGAAAAGCCGGCGAGGCTTATCGGCACACCGAGAAAGAGGGCCTCTCTCGGTTGCCGCACCGCAAAGAGGATCATACCGCCGATCGCCGCGAGAAATGCGGGCCAACTGCCGCACGCCGCGATCGCAATGTCATGCACGGGCGGTCTCTTCAGTTCCCAAATGCTCTCTACGATGTTGGGGAAGGCCCCATGAGAAGATTTGGCAAGGTAGTCCTTGAGGGACCACACGCTCTCGATGATCCGGTGAGGAAGATCCCATCCCACGAAGATGAGCACGAGAATGAACGCCGATCCCAGGATCACTCCAAAGAGCAGCCCTTCCCTCGCCGGCGGCCGGTAAGATACGAGAGCGGCGACGACGAGTGGAAAAAGAGAGATCAGCACCACCACATGGACGACCTGATCCCACCACCAGAGGAACAGTCCAGAGGTGATCATTCCCCCCAAGAAATAGAGATACCTGGTCTTGGCGAGTTCAGCGCCAAAACGATAGAAGAAGTAGATACCTCCCATGGTCAAAGTGACGATCATGCAGTCGGTATCAAACCAGCCCAGGCTGCTTCGGTAGAGGTAGAAGCTCGAAAGCAGGCCCAAGAGGGCCGCGGTTCCCCCCATGACCGGGCCTCCCCAGAGACGCCCCAGCCCGTAGAGCGGCAGACCGAGGAGTACGCCCAAAGCGGCCGGTAGTAGAACGCCTATCCAGTTCAGTGAAGAATTGGTCAGCTTGGCAATGGCTGCAGCGACGACAGAGAGGAGCGGAGGGGGAAAGGGTCGGAGGGGATGGTCGGGATGGGAGCGCTTCTCGTCGATGCGAGCGTATTGGCCGTTTAGCAGGTCGCGGGCCAGAGTCAGATAATAGTGGCCGTCATAGTTCGTTAGAAGCGGTTCTCCCCGGTGAAATGCCCTGTGCGGTTGAGCATTCCAGTCGGCGAGATCGTCGATTCGAACCCAAAAACCGAGAATCAGAATGAGAGAAATGACGATGATTTCGATTCGACGTTCACTTCCGGCCTGGGAGTCGTGTCTAGGGTCCAAGTGAAAGTCCAAGCGATTTGATGTCTCTATGATCTCTCAGATGGGAGTTCGCGCCACTGAGCGACCTGGGGTCGCTCTGGGTCTCCCGCAAGTCCCACATTGCCGTGCGTACCAGAAGGAGTCCGCACAACCCCCCGTGTACGTCGTCAAAGCCTCTCGGACTCGCGGGTCGTATTTCGTAGAGAGGGCTCCACCTCCTCTTTGCGGCTAAGCCGCGTTGTGTAGATTCTCTTTCTTCCTGCGTTCCAATGTCAAGCGCTTGATCTTCTCTCGGTGGGTCAAGGTCTCGCGCTGACGGTCCTGATACATGTCCTGAGGCGTCACGTTGCCGACGGCTTCGTGAAGTCGCTCGTGGTGCTGGATTCAAGAGGCGTTCAAATGGAGCGCGATCTGCAGGTGTTCGATTTTTTGATGGTCCAGTTCCTTTTTCGCTTCTCAGCGACTGGGTGTACGGTGTAGTCTGAGCCAAAGATCGCGTGGGACTAGGTGCTAGCTCGCCGTTGAGGTGAAATGGACCAGGATCTCGAGCGCATCAATCAGCGGATCGAACAGCTGAGCCGCGAGGTGGACGAACTCCGTTCGCGAATCGACGGGTTGGAAGGTTCTGCCGCCGCGCCTGACGCTGCGCCTGACGCCGCGGAGCTCCAAACCGAGTTTCCGTCTGCGATCAGCGACGCCGCGCGCGACGCCGAGATCGCAAAACTTCCCACGCGAACCATCGCCCTGGTGGGGCGAACCCTCATCGTATTGGGTGGCGCGTATCTGTTCCGCGCGATCAGTGACACCGGGGTGGTGCCTGCGCAGATCGGCGCGATGGTCGCTCTGCTCTACGCAGCCTGGTGGTTGTTGCAGGCCGACCGCAGTGCTGGCGCGAGCCTGCGACTCAGCGCCACTTTTCACGGCGTCGCCGCATCGTTGATCGCTTTTCCGTTGATCTGGGAGACGACGCTTCGCTTCGAGTTGTTCAGCCCGATCGCGGCTGCTGTCGCGCTGGTGGGTTTCGTCGCGCTCGGGCTGGCGGTGACCTGGCGGCGCGAGTTGAGAACACTCGCATGGATCATCATCCTCTTCAATCTGGTGGCGAGCGTCGTTCTGTTGATCGGAACCCGAGATTTCCTTTCTTTGAGCGTGGCGCTGTTGCTCGTCGCGGCTGCAGTGGAAACGCTCGCCGTCCGCGAAGAGTGGCTGCCCTTGCGCTGGCCCGCCGCTCTGGGAATCGACCTGGCGGGTCTGATGCTCATCTCTGCGAGTCTGCGTCCGGAAAGTGCGCCCGGGAACTCTCCAGCGCTGCCGATCGGAGGCGTGATCGTCGTCCTTCTGGCAATCCCCTCGCTCTACCTGGTGAGCATCGGTGTGCGAACCCTGCTGCGTCAGAAGCGAATCTCGATCTTCGGGATGCTGCAGGCGGGAATTGCGATGATGGTTGGCTTTGGCGGTGCGGTTCGCGTGATCGCACACCAGGGTGTGAATCCGATCGCAATCGGGCTGCTCTCCCTGCTGTTGGGCGCGGGATGTTATGTGGTGGCATTCACTTCGGTCGATCGCCGCTTGGGGCGCGGGAGAAACTTCTATACCTACACCACCTTCGCCGGTCTATTGATCCTGATCGGGAGCACTCTGGTGTTCGAAGGCGCCTGGCTGGCGCTGGTCTGGTCCGCACTGGCGCTGGCAGCCGCCGGGCTTGGCGGGCGCTTCGACCGGATCACCCTCAAGTTCCACGGCGCTGTGTATGCACTCGCGGGCGCAATTGCGGCGGGCCTCGTGACCTGTGCGGCCGACGCACTCCTCACCGACGCACTGGAAGACTGGAAATCGTTCACTCCACTCGCCATCGGCGTAGCGGCGGTGGCGGTGGCCTGTTACGGCTTGTTGGTGGCGACGCGCCGCCCGCTCGATCGCGACTGGTACGAGGTCCTTCCGCAAGCAATTCTGGGCGCCCTGGTGATCTGGTCGGTGACCGGAATGGCCGCAGGCTGGATCGGCCGCACCGCCATCGCAGCATCGGGTCACGAATCGGGGGCGGCT
>JAFDBP010000265.1 GCA_019313245.1 Deltaproteobacteria bacterium | reverse complement strand
GACGGACGTGACGGGTGTTGCGAACCTGACGGAAGGGACGGAGATGGTGATGCCTGGGGACAATGCGGAGCTGACGGTGGAGTTGATCACGCCGATCGCGATGGACAAGGAGCTGCGCTTCGCGATCCGGGAGGGCGGTCGCACCGTGGGCGCCGGCGTCGTCGCCGAGATCATCGAGTAGGAATATGACAGAGGTTGGCTCACAGAAGATTCGGATTCGCATGAAGGCGTACGATTTCAAGCTGCTCGACCAGAGCGCGGGTGAAATCGTGGATACGGCGATGAGGACGGGCGCGAGAGTGGCCGGCCCCATCCCGCTGCCGACGGCGATCAACAAGTACACGGTCTTGCGCGGACCGCACATCGACAAGAAGTCGCGGGAACAGTTCGAGGTGCGGACCCACAAGCGTCTGATCGACATCCTGGACCCGACGGCGCAAACCGTCGACGCCCTGATGAAGCTCGAGTTGGCGGCGGGAGTCGATGTGGAGATCAAACTTTGAGCGGGACGACCCCCCGCCTTTTGGCCGGCGCGTGCGAATTGCCGGCAATGAGCGAGTAGCGCGATGGCGACGCTGGAAGTCGTGACACTGGAAAACAAGAGCGCCGGATCGGTCGATCTGAATTCGACCGTCTTCGAGGCGCCGGTGCGCACGGATCTGCTTCACGCGGAGGTTCGGCGCCAGCTGACCCGGCGCCGGAGCGGGACCCACAGCACCAAGAACCGCGCGGCGGTTTCGGGTGGTGGATCGAAGCCCTGGCGGCAGAAGGGCTCCGGGCGCGCCCGTCAGGGAACGACGCGGGCGCCCCAGTGGTCGGGTGGTGGCGTGGTTTTCGGGCCGGTGCCGCGCTCCTACGAGCACGCGCTTCCGAAGAAGGTTCGCGGCGCCGCGCTTCGCAGCGCGCTGTCGCATCGGCTCGCGGAAGGCGACATCACGGTCGTCGATTCGATCGAGCTGGATGGATTCAAGACCCGGCGGGTGGTCGAGATCCTGCGCGGGCTTTCGCTGGCTGATGTGAGCGTGCTGATCGTGATCGAAGGAGTGGATGAGCACATTCAGCGTTCTGCGCGGAATCTGCCCGGTGTGACCGTGCTGCCCGCAGGGGGACTCAACGTCCTCGATGTCCTGCGACATCAGAAGTTGCTGGTTACGAAGTCGGCGCTCGACGCGATCGAGTCGCGGCTGGCTCGGAAATCACAGGAGTCGGATTCGTGAACGTCTACGAAGTCATACAGCGACCGCTGGTCACGGAGAAGAGCAACATCGCCCGCGAAGAGGCGAATGTGGTGACGCTCGCCGTGAACCCGCGCGCGACGAAGTACGACATCCGCAACGCCGTGGAATCACTCTTCAGCGTGCGGGTGCTCTCTGTTCACACCATGCGCCAACCCCGAAAAACCAGAAGGGTGGGCAAAAACGCCGGCCGCAAGCCGGAATGGAAGAAGGCGATCGTGCACCTGGCCGAAGGGCAGTCGATCGAATTCTTCGAGGGAGTGTAGTAAGGCATGGCGGTCAAGAACTACAAACCCACGTCGCCGGGTCGTCGCGGGATGAGTGTCTCGGATTTCGCCGAGGTCACGCGCAACAAGCCCGAGCGCTCCCTGCTCGAAGGCGCGGTTGGCAAGACCGGCGGGCGCAACGTCTATGGACGCGTGACATCCTGGCAGCGCGGCGGCGGTCACAAGCGGCGCTATCGGAAGATCGACTTCCGCCGCGAGAAATACGGCGTCCCCGCGAAGGTTGCGGCGATCGAATACGACCCCAACCGCTCTGCGAATATCGCGCTGCTCCACTACGCGGACGGCGAGAAGCGCTACATCCTCGCCCCCCAGGGTTTGAAGCTGGGCGGTGTGGTGGTGTCGGGGCCGGATTCTCCGCCCGAGCTCGGCAACGCGATCCCGCTGGGCAAGATCCCGTTGGGTTCGGTGGTGCACGCAATCGAGATGAGGGCCCAGAAGGGCGCCCAGATGGTGCGCGCTGCCGGCGGCGCGGCGCAGCTGATGGCGCGGGAAGGCAATTACGCGACGTTGCGGATGCCGAGCGGCGAGCATCGCATGATTCACGTCGATTGCATGGCGACGATTGGCCAGGTGGGCAACGTCGAGCACGAGAACCGGCGAATCGGCAAGGCGGGCCGCAATCGCTGGCGGGGCAAGCGCCCCAACGTTCGCGGTGTCGCGATGAACCCGGTCGACCACCCGATGGGAGGCGGCGAGGGCCGCAGCTCGGGTGGCCGCCATCCGTGTACGCCGTGGGGCGTCCCGACCAAGGGTCACAAGACGCGAAAGAAGTCGCGTTCGCAGAAGTACATCGTCAAGCGGCGGGGGAAGAAGTAAATGGCGCGATCGCTGAAGAAGGGACCCTTCGTCGACCCGAGCTTGCAGCGCAAGGTCGACAAGGCAACTCAGACGGGCTCGAAGCAGGTGATCCGAACCTGGTCGCGGCGCTCGATGATTACGCCCGACTTCGTGGGCATGACGTTCCACGTGCACAACGGAAAGCTCTTCGTGCCCGTATTCGTAACCGAGAACATGGTCGGACATCGCCTGGGCGAGTTCTCCCCGACCCGAAAATTCACCGGCCACGCGTCGGATCGAAAAGTGAAGACACGCTGAGATGGAAGTCACGGCAAAACTCAGGAACTACCGGGTCAGCACGCGCAAGGCGCGGCTGCTCGCTGACGAGATCCGAGGCAAGGGTGTCGAGGAAGCGCTGACGATCCTCGATCTGTCGAACAAGCGATTCGCGAAGCCGCTCGCCAAGCTGGTTCGATCGGCACTCGCGAATGCCGAGGAAAAGAACGAGCGAGACAAGGCGGGAATCGACGTCGACAATCTCGTGGTGGAAACGATCATGGTGGATCAGGGCGCGAGCATGTGGCGGATCCGGGCTCGAGCGCAGGGGCGCGCGGCGTGGATCCAGCGAAGGACGAGTCACGTGTCCGTCGTTCTGGCGGAAAACTAGTCGGCCGACGGCCGAGAATAGGGGCACAGACACTTGGGACAGAAGGTACATCCCTACGGATTTCGATTGGGCACCCTCTACGGGTGGCAGTCCAACTGGTTCGCGGAGCGCGGCTACAGCGCGCAGCTTCACGAGGACATCAAGATCCGCAAGTTCATCAAGAAGAAGCTCTTCCACGCCGGGATTTCGAAGGTCGTCATCGACCGAACGGGTGAGAAGATCGTCGTGAACATCCACACCGCCCGCCCGGGGATCCTGATCGGGAAACGCGGCGCCGAGGTCGAGACGCTGCGTGAAGAACTGGGCGCGATGTCGGACAACAAGGAGATATTCATCAACATCCGGGAGATCCGGAAGGCCGAGCTCGACGCGCAACTCGTAGCCGAAGCCGTCGCGCTCCAGCTCGAGCGGCGGGTGGCGTTTCGCCGCGCGATGAAGAAGGCCGTGACCTCCACGATGAAGTTCGGCGCCGAGGGTGTGCGTCTTCAGTGCGCGGGACGTCTCGGCGGAGCGGAGATGGGTAGGCGCGAATGGTATCGAGAGGGTCGCGTGCCGCTTCACACACTGCGCGCCGAGATCGACTACGGCATGGCCGAGGCGAAGACGACCTACGGAATCATCGGAGTGAAGTGTTGGGTGTTCAAGGGAGACGTGGCGGACAAGGAGTTGCGCAAAGGCTCCCTGTCGCTGCGAAATGAAGAGGAGCCTGCGAGGTAGCCCATGCTCCAGCCGAAGAAGGTGAAACACCGCAAGCAGATGAAGGGCCGTAACCGCGGGAAGGCTTCTCGAGGTACGAACCTGGATTTTGGCGAATACGGACTGCAGGCAGTTTCCTGTCGGCGGATCACGGCGCGGCAGATCGAGGCCGCCCGAATTGCCATGACCCGGTACGTCAAGCGCGGCGGGAAGATCTGGATTCGGATCTTTCCCGACAAGCCGATCTCCAAGAAGCCCGCGGAAACGCGAATGGGTAAGGGAAAGGGCAATCCCGAGGAGTGGGTAGCCCTCGTGAAGCCCGGTCGGATGATGTACGAGATGGAAGGCGTCGACGAGGCGACTGCACGTGAAGCGATGCGCCTCGCCGCCCACAAACTCCCCGTTCGCACCCGGTTCGTGGTTCGAGGACACCTGTGATGAAGCCGTCCGAATTCAGGGAACTTTCGTTGGACGAATTGCGCTCGAAGGGCCAAGACCTTCGCAGCGAGGCGTTCAATGTCCGGATCAAGCGTTCGACAGGGCAGCTGGAAAACACGGCGAGGCTCAAGCAGCTGCGCCGCGACATTGCTCGCGTAGAAACGATCATACGCGAGAAGCGCGAGGCGACGAAGTGAAAAAGCGAGGAATGCGCCGAACACTCGTGGGGCAGGTCGTCAGCAACACGATGGACAAGACCGTGGTCGTACGAGTGGAACGGCTCGTGCAGAATCCGCGATACAAGAAGTATGTCCGTCGTTATTCGAAGTTCATGGCCCACGACGAAGCCAATGCATGCAACGTTGGAGATCGGGTTCAGATCATCGAACATCGCCCGATCTCGAAACAAAAGCGTTGGATGGTCCAAGAAACGCTATCCAAAGCGGCACGGGTCTGACGGGAGAATTCGGTGATTCAGCAAGAGTCAGTACTCGAAGTCGCGGACAACTCCGGAGCGCGTAAGGTGGCGTGCATTCGCGTGCTCGGTGGATCCGGGCGCCGTTATGCGACGGTCGGAGACATCATCGTGGTTGCGGTGAAGGATGCGATGCCCAACGCGAGAGTGAAGAAAGGTGAGGTTCGCAAAGCGGTCGTCGTGCGTACCGCCAAGAGCATTGGTCGGCCCGATGGCTCGTTCATCCGGTTCGACGACAATGCTGCGGTCTTGATCGACACCCAGCGCGAGCCCGTGGGTACCCGGATCTTCGGGCCCGTGGCGCGCGAACTGCGGGCGCGGCGCTTCATGAAGATCATTTCGCTGGCGCCGGAGGTGCTCTAGATGACTCCGAGATTGCTCGAGCGGTATCGGGAGACGATCATCCCCAAACTGAAAGAGGAATTTTCCTACTCGAACGCGCACCAGGTGCCCACGATGACGAAGATCGTGGTCAACATGGGGCTGGGCGAAGCAGCGGCGAATCCCAAGCTGATCGAAAACGCGGCCAGCGAGCTCGCACTGATCACGGGTCAGAAGCCCGTCGTGCGCAAGGCTCGAAAATCCGTCGCGAATTTCAAGCTTCGCGAGGGACAGTCCATCGGTTGTTCGGTGACCCTGCGCGGAGTGCGCATGTGGGAATTCTTCGACCGTCTGATGAATGTCTCGCTCCCCCGGGTTCGAGACTTCAAGGGCCTGTCGCCGAAAGCCTTCGACGGCCGAGGTAACTACTCGCTCGGTGTCCGGGAGCAGATCATCTTTCCGGAAGTGGACTATGACAAGATCGAGCACGTCACAGGGATGAACGTCACGATCTGTACGACGGCGCGCAATGACAAAGAGGGGAGATCCCTCCTGACTCATCTCGGCGTGCCGTTCCGGCAATGAGAATCGCGAGGCAGATGAAAACATCATGATGACCGACACGATCAGCGACATGTTGACTCGAATCCGGAATGCGGGCATCGCTCGGCAAACCGAGACGGCTTGCCCCTTTTCGAAGCAGAAGCTGGCCATCGCGAAGGTGCTCGAAGAAGCGGGTTTCATCGCGGACGTCCACACGGAATCACGCGACGGACACCCGGCTCTGGTGATGACGATTCGTTACGACGATCACGGCAAGCCCCTGATCGACGGAATCCGGCGCGTGAGCAAGCCCGGCCGGCGGGTCTACGTCGGCGCGCGCGATGTCTGGAAGGTTCGCAACGGTCTCGGCATTTCGGTGATCTCGACTTCGAAGGGAATCCTCTCGGACGAGGATGCGCGACAGGCTTCGGTCGGTGGCGAAGTCGTATGTGAGGTCTGGTAGGGATGTCGCGAATTGGCAAAGCCCCGGTTGTGATCCCCAATGGTGTGACGGTGGAGCGCGTGGGAGACGAGCTCCGGGTCAAGGGCCCGAAGGGCACCCTTTCCGAGCGGATGCCGGAGAGCATCGACATTGCGATCGAGAAGACGGAGATCATCTTCAAGAGGCCCGACGACCGACGCGACAACCGCTCATTGCACGGGCTGGCGAGGGCGCTCGTCGCCAACATGGTGAAGGGCGTCTCGGAGCCGTTCGTGAAGGAGCTCGAGATCCAGGGTGTCGGATACCGGGCCGAGGCGAGTGCGAAGACACTCACTCTGAACGTGGGTTTCTCTCATCCCGTCGACATGCCGATCCCCGAGGGCCTCAAGGTTTCGGTGGATCGCAACGTGATCGTGCGGATCGAGGGAATCAGCGCTCAGGAGGTGGGTCAATTTGCTGCGGATGTCCGGTCCGTGAGACCCCCGGAGCCCTACAAGGGCAAGGGCATCCGTTACGTAGGCGAGCACGTGCGACGCAAGGTCGGTAAGACCGGAGCGGCGGCGGCGGGGTGAGGTTGCGGTGAAGCGAAAACTCGGAAACGCAAAAGTAAAGGCTTGGGTCAGCCGGCGCGCCCGTACACGGCGAACCGTCGAGGGTTCCGACCGCCCGAGACTCGTGATCTATCGCAGTGCGAAGCACATCTACGCTCAAATCGTGGAAGCCGAGTCGGGCCGCACGATCACGACGGTGTCGTCGCGATCGAAACAGGTGATGGGAGGCTCGGCAGCCACGGGCAACGTGGAGGCGGCGAAGACCGTCGGAAAGGCGATTGCGGCGGCCGCGCTCGAGAAGAAGATCGACCAGGTCGTATTCAACAGAAACGGATTTCTCTATCACGGACGGGTGAAGGCACTCGCCGAGGCCGCGCGAGAAGCCGGCCTTCGGTTCTGAGCCCGTGCGAATTCCAGTCCAAGGGTGATGTCAACTGATGCATAACGAGCAGATCAACCCCAATGATTTCGAGTTGACCGACCGCGTGGTTCACATCAACCGCGTGGCCAAAGTCGTGAAGGGCGGCCGGCGCTTCAGCTTCAGCGCCCTGGTCATCGTCGGAGATGGCGATGGCGTCGTCGGTGCGGGTTACGGCAAGGCCGGCGAGGTTCCCGAGGCGATCCGAAAGGGGGTCGAACGGGCGCGGATGTCGCTGCTGCGGGTCCCGCTGATCGAGGGAACGTTGCCGCACGAAATCATCGGACACTTCGGGGCTGCCAAGGTGCTGCTGCGTCCGGCCTCTCCGGGGACCGGCGTGATTGCCGGCGGCCCGGTTCGCGCCGTGCTCGAGAGCGCGGGCGTGAAGGACGTATTGACCAAGACCCTGGGAACGAACAATCCCAACAACGTGGTTCGCGCAACGATGACGGCACTCGAAGAGCTGCGAGATCCCGTCGAGCGCAAGCGACAGCTGGAGCAAGCATGAGTGCCAAAGGCCGAGTTGTGGTTCGCTGGGTTCGCAGTGCGATCGGGTTCAACCGCAAACAGCGGGCGACTCTCGTCGGACTCGGCTTGAAACGACTCCACCAGACGGTCGAGTTGGAAGATACGCCTGCGGTTCGCGGAATGATCGACAAGGTGATCCACCTCGTCGTCGTGGAGGGCGACTGATGCTCGATCGACTAGCGCCGCGCCACGGGTCCAGGAAACCGGCCAAGCGCATCGGCCGGGGTCCGGGCTCGGGCACCGGCAAGACCTCGGGACGCGGAATGAAGGGGCAGGGGCACCGCTCGCCCGGACGGGAAACCCCGCTCGGGTTCGAGGGCGGCCAGATGCCGATGGCACGGCGGCTGCCCAAGCGCGGTTTCTTCAACCTGCACCGCGTCTCCTATCAGATCGTGAACGTCGGCGCGCTGTCGAATTTCGGGGCGGGCTCGATAGTCGACGCCGAGGCGCTGATCGCGCGCGGCCTGATCCGGCGCAACGGCGGCGGGGTGAAGATTCTCGCGCAGGGTGATGCGCCGAAGAACCTGACCGTGAAGGTTCAGCGTGTGAGCGGCAGTGCGCGCAAGAAGATCGAAGAAGCCGGCGGGAGCGTAGAACTGGTCAAATGATCGGCGGTGTTCAGAATATCGCGCGGATCACGGAGCTCCGGAACCGGATCCTGTTTACCTTCGGAATGCTGGCCATCTACCGGCTCGGCGCTTTCGTCGTCACGCCGGGCATCAACGCCGAAGTGATCCGGAGCTTCTTCCAGCAGATGCAGGGGACCATGTTCGGGCTGTTCAGCATGTTCTCGGGCGGCGCCCTCGAGCAGCTGTCGATCTTCTCGCTCGGGATCATGCCCTACATCAGCGCATCGATTATTTTCCAGCTCCTGACCGTCGTGATCCCGCACCTCGAAACGCTGAAGAAGGAAGGCGAGCAGGGGCGCAAGAAGATCAACCAATACACCCGCTACGCGACCATCGGTCTGGCGATGTTCCAGAGCATGTTGATCGCCGTAGCTCTCGAGAACGGGCAGTTCGGCCAGGGTGCCGTCGCCTTCCCCGGCTGGGGATTCCGGCTGATGTGCATGATCACGCTCACCACCGGGACGGCCTTCATCATGTGGTTGGGCGAGCAGATCACCGAGCGCGGGATCGGCAACGGAATTTCGCTGATCATCTTCGCGGGTATCATCATCAACATCCCGGCCGGCTTTGGACAGCTGCTGCAGCTGATCGAAACCGATCAGTTCAGCATCCTCCAGGCGCTCACCTTCCTCGTCATTGGCGCCGCGGTGATCCTGTTCGTGGTCGTCGTGGAGCGCGGGCAGCGACGGATCCCCATCCAGCACGCGCGCCGGGTGGTCGGCAAGCGGGTCCAGCAGGGGGGCATGAGCTACTTCCCGCTCCGCGTGAACACGGCGGGCGTCATCCCCGCGATCTTCGCGTCGTCGCTGCTGCTCTTCCCGTTCACGATCGGGCAGTTCACGGACGCTCCCGAAGTCCAGCGGTTCATCGACACCTACCTGAATCCCGCGAGCGTGGTCTATCAAATCGTCTACATCAGCTTGATCATCTTCTTCTGTTACTTCTACACCGCCATCATGATCAATCCGGATGATGTCGCGGAGAACATCAAGAAGTCCGGAGCCTACGTGCCGGGGATCCGGCCGGGTAAGAACACCGCGGATTACATCAACCGCGTGCTCACGCGCGTGACGCTCGTCGGTGCGATCTACATGTCTGCGGTCTGCGTTCTTCCCACGCTCCTCGCGGTGAAGATGAACATCCCATTCTATTTCGGCGGAACGGCGCTGTTGATCTGCGTCGGTGTCGGTCTCGACACCATCGGTCAGATCGAGGCCCACCTGGTATCGCGCCAGTACGAGGGTTTCGTGCGGGGGACGCGGATTCGCGGGAGGCTCGGGCAGTAATGGGCGCACGGCGAATGCTGCTGCTCGGACCGCCGGGGGCCGGCAAGGGGACGCAGGCCCTGCGGCTGGTGGCGAAGTTCGGGATCCCGCAGATCTCTACCGGGGACATGCTGCGCGGGGCCGTCGCGGCCGGAACGGAGATCGGGCGGCGGGCCCAGGGTTACATGGATCGCGGCGAGCTGGTTCCCGATTCGGTCGTGATCGGCGTGGCCGAAGAGCGGCTCTCGCAGGGCGATGCGGAATCGGGATTCGTGCTGGACGGCTTTCCGCGCACCGCCGCTCAGGCCGAGGCGCTGGACGCGCTGTTGGAGCGGATGGGCACGAAACTGGAGCGCTGCGTCGCGCTCGTCGCGGACGAGGACTCGCTGGTGACCCGGCTGCTCGGCCGAGCGCAGATCGAGGGACGCAGCGACGACAGCGAAGACACGATCCGGACCCGAATGAGCGTCTACCACGAGCAGACGGCTCCGCTGATCGACTACTACCGGAAGCAGGAGATCCTCGCCGAGGTCGACGGGCTCGGGAGTGTCGAGGAGGTCGCCAAGCGGATCGAAGAGGCGCTGAGCTGATGGTCTTCGGAGAACAGATCCCGATCAAGACCCGCCGCGAGATCGAGCTGATGCGGGAGGCGGCGCGGAACGTCGCCGAGATCCTGCTCGAGCTTCGGGGCTACGTGGTCGACGGGGTGAGCACCGCCGAGCTCGACCAGCACGCGGCCCGGGCGATCGGGGAGCGAGGTGTCGAATCGTCCTTCAAGGGCTACGATCCCGGCGGCCTGCCCAGCTACCCGGCCGTCCTCTGTGTATCCGTGAACGACGAGATCGTTCACGGAATTCCCGGATCCCGCGTTCTGAAGGAAGGGGACATCGTGGGCCTGGATTTCGGCGTGTCGGTAGAGGGGTATCACGGCGACTCCGCGGTGACGGTGCCGGTCGGCGAGATCCGCCCGGAAGTGCAGAAGCTGCTGGACGTGACCCGGGATTCGCTGGATCGCGGGATCAGTGCCATACAGGCTGGCAATCGCTTGTCGGACATCGGGCATGCGGTGCAAGAGCGTGTAGAGAAAGAGGAATATTCGATCGTTCGAACCTTCGCCGGGCACGGGATCGGCAGCAAGCTGCACGAGCCGCCGTGGATTCCGAATTACGGGGCGCCCTCGCGGGGGCCCCGGCTGCTGCCCGGGATGGTGTTGGCGATCGAACCGATGGTGAACGCAGGCGGACCGGGTGTGCGGATGTTGGACGACGAGTGGACGGCGGTGACCGAAGACGGTTCACTCTCCGCCCACTTCGAACACACGGTGCTGGTTACGGAAGGCGACCCGGAGGTCCTGACGAGGATTCCGGGTTCGCACTGAGGCGCGTGACCCCGGGTTTGGGTCATGCGGCGCTGCAAGGCGAAGCCGGAGGCTTCGCCAGTTGGGGATCGGAGAGTAAGCGATGAAGGTTCGAGCATCCGTCCGAAAGATGTGCAGTAAGTGTCGGATCATTCGCCGGCGCGGCGTGGTTCGCGTCCTGTGTGAGAACCCGAAGCACAAGCAGCGGCAAGGTTAGGAGACAGGGCTATGGCACGAATCGCAGGCGTCGATCTACCGCGCAGCAAGCGGATTGATATCGCGCTGACCTACATCTACGGGATCGGCCGCACGACCGCAGCCGAGATCTGCGCGAAGGCGGAGATCGAGGGAGGGTCGAAGACGGACGTTCTCTCGGACGGCGAAGTGGTGCGGCTGCGCGAGATCATCGAACGAGACTATAAGGTCGAGGGTGACCTCCGTCGGGAAGTCTCGCAGAACATCAAGATGCTGATGGATATCGGCTGCTACCGCGGCCTTCGACACCGCCGGGGACTGCCGGTGAGAGGGCAGCGCACCCACACGAACGCGCGGACCCGAAAGGGCCCGAAGAAGACAGTCGCCGGCAAGAAGAAGACGCTGGCGAAGAAGTAAACCCTTTTCAGAAGGCGGCATGAGTTGAAGAAAGGTGTCCGAAAAAAGGTAAAGAAGAACATTCAGACTGGAGTGGCGCACATCCAGTCGACGTTCAACAACACCATGATCACGATCACGGACGTGGCCGGGAACGCACTGTGCTGGTCGACGGCGGGTGGCCAGGGATTCAAGGGCTCGCGCAAGTCGACGCCCTTTGCAGCCCAGGTGGCCGCCGAAGAGTGCTCGAAGAAGGCCATGGAACACGGGATTCGGCAGCTGTCGGTCTACGTGAAGGGCCCGGGCTCGGGCCGCGAATCGGCGGTGCGGGCGCTGCAGGCCGCGGGGATCAAGATCACCCTGATCCGGGATGTGACACCGGTGCCGCACAACGGTTGTCGCCCCCCGAAGCGGCGACGGGTGTAGGAGGAGCAGATGGCTCGATACAAGGACGCGGTCTGTCGCCTCTGCCGGCGGGAGGGAACGAAGCTCTTCCTGAAGGGAGATCGCTGTTTCAGCGCCAAGTGCGCGATCGAACGCCGAGCGTATCCGCCGGGTCAGCACGGCCAGGGCAGGGCGCGGTTTTCCGATTACGGCGTGCAGCTGCGCGAGCAGCAGAAGGTGAAGCGCATGTACGGCCTGCTCGAGAAGCAGTTCGCCGACACGATGAAGCGGGCTTCGCGCATGAAGGGGCGCGCGGGCGGGAATCTGCTGATTCTGCTCGAGCGGCGCCTCGACAACGTGATCTTCAGGATGGGCTTTTCGACGTCTCGCGCCGAGGCGCGCCAGCTCGTGAGGCACGGTCACTTCCTCATCAACGGCCGCCGCGCGAGCATCCCGTCGATGCTCGTCAAGGCCGGAGAGGTGATTTCGGTCGCCGAGAATTCGCGCAAGATTGCCCGCATCGCGGGAGCGCTCGAAACGCTCGAGAGCCGAAGCGTCCCTCAGTGGGTGGAAATCAACAAAGAAGCCTTTGAGGGCACCGTGAAGTCCCTGCCGGTTCGGGAAGACGTCACGATGCCGATTCAGGAACAGCTGATCGTCGAGTGGTACTCGCGCTGATCGCTCCGAAACAGCCGAATTGGGGGTATTGACCGTGCAAGAGCAACTGGTCGCAAGAAATTGGCGTGAACTGATTCGTCCTCGCAAACTCGAGGCCGACGATTCTCAGACCGAGCGCTACGGGAAGTTTTCCTGTGAGCCGCTCGAGCGCGGGTTCGGGACCACGCTGGGTAACTCGCTGCGCCGCGTGCTTCTCTCGTCCCTCCAAGGCGCGGCGATCACGTCCGTCCGCATCGAGGGTGTGATGCACGAGTTCTCTTCCATCCCCGGCGTGATGGAAGACATGTGCGACGTGGTCCTCAATCTCAAGGACGTCCGGCTTCGGGTTCACTCCGAAGAGCCGAAGACGCTGCGCATTCGCAGCAAGGGCGAGGGGATCCTGACGGCGGGCGATCTGGTCGCAGACGAGCCGACGATCGAGGTACTCAACCCGCAGCAGAAGATCGCGACGCTCTCCGCGGAAGCGGATATCGAGATGGAATTCAGCGTCGGCGTGGGCAAGGGTTATCGACCCGCAGAGGCGAACAAGACCGAAGACATGTCGATCGGGACGATTACGATCGATTCGATCTTCTCGCCGGTGCGCCGGGTCAATTACGTGGTGACACCTGCACGTGTTGGACGCGAAACGGACTTCGACAAGCTGACGCTCGAAATCTGGACAGACGGCACCGTAGCGCCGGTCGAGGCACTGGCATACGCGGCCAAGATCCTCAAGGAACAGCTCGCGATCTTCATCAACTTCGACGAGCCGGTCGAATCCGTGATTCCGCCCGCCGACGAGCCCGCACCGCTGAATCCCAACCTCTTCCGATCCGTCGACGAGTTGGAGCTTTCGGTGCGGTCGGCCAACTGCCTGCAGAACGCCAACATCCGTTACATCGGCGAACTGGTGCAGAAGACCGAAGCCGAGATGCTCAAGACGAAGAATTTCGGCCGGAAGTCTCTCAACGAGATCAAGGAACTGCTCACCTCGATGGGACTCGAGTTGGGGACGGTGCTGGACAATTTCCCGGATCGTCAGGAACTCGAGCGGATTCGGGAGCGCGAGGCCTGATATGCGGCATCGAGTCAAGGCGGGAACTCTCGGACGCTCGGCGTCCCATCGCACGGCGATGTATCGGAATCTGGTCACCTCGCTGCTGGAGCACGAGAGGGTCAGGACGACCGACGCGAAGGCCAAGGGCGTTCGAAGCCTCGCGGAAAAGATGATCACGCTGGGCAAGCGGGGAGACCTGCACGCCCGGCGGCGCGCACTTCGCGTGATCCGCCGGCGCGAAGTCGCCGCGAAGGTCTTCGACGATCTGGCCGAGCGCTATCGGGATCGACCGGGCGGCTACACGCGCATCGTGAAGCTCGGGATCCGACCTGGAGACGCGGCGGCGATGTCCATCATCGAACTGGTCGAGTCCGGCGCGCCCGCCGGCCAGCAGCCGAAGGCGGAGGCAAAGAGCGGCAAGAAGGCGGCCAAGACCAAGAAGAGCGCTGCGAAGGCGGCCAAGGCGGACGACGCGAAGCCCGCCAAGAAGACGACCCAGAAGAAGGCGGCCAAGGCCAAGGCCGAGAAGAAGCCCGCGAAGAAGAAGGCGGCCGCCAAGAAGGATTCGGAGACGGCCAGCAAGAAGAAGGCTTCGTCCAAGAAGAAGGCAACCGCGAAGAAGAAGGCGGTCCGCAAGAAGAAGACGGACTGATGCCCGAGCGGAAGGGCATATGGCTGCTCGGCGCCGGCGTCGTGATCGCGACGCTGTTTGCCCTCTCCATGGCTTCCGACACACCGCCCCCGATCGCCCGCGGCACGCCGGCGCCCCCGTTCGAACTCCCGTACGCGTTGGGCGGCTCTTCGCTGAGCCTCGACGAATTGCGCGGCAAGGTCGTGCTGCTCAACTTCTGGGCGACCTGGTGCAAACCCTGCGAAGACGAGATGCCCGCGATGGAGCGCTTGTACCGCTCGCTCGCCGGCACGGACTTCGAGCTGGTTGCGGTTTCGGTGGACGAAGACCCCGCCGCAGTCGTGACATTCGTGAATCGCATGGGCCTCACCTTCCCGGTCTTGTGGGATTCGCAGCAATCGGTCACCGCGGACTACCAGACGTTTCGGTTCCCCGAGTCGCTGTTGGTCGGACGCGATGGCGTCGTATTGGAGCGATACGTGGGCCCCAAGGAATGGGATGCCAAGGCCTATGTCGATCGCATCCGGCGCCTGCTGGCCGAGACCTCTGCTGGCTGAGCCGGGCGACTGACGGTAAGCTTCGCTCTCCGGTTCTCGGGGGGGAAGCGTGAAGCCGCTGTTGATCATTCCCGTGCTGCTCGCCGCGGCCCTGCTCTACCTCAGCGCCGATCGAGGCGCGGGCTTCTCGACCTGGATGCGCGACCGCGACGCCCTCGAAAATTCAACCGACCAGATCGCGCAACTCGAAGCCGAGATCGACCGGCTGAAGGCCGAGGTCGGCCGACTCGAGAGCGATCCCTTCGCGATCGAGCGGGCCATCCGCGAAGATCTCGAGTGGGCGCGCGCCGGGGAAACGCTGGTCCGCATTCCCGGTGCTTCCGACTCAAATCCCCGATTTCCTTGACGAAATCAGACCGCGCTGCGATCCTCGCCCGATCGTGAAAGAACGTCTTCAACAGGAGTTCGGCGCCGCCCTCGGGCGGATCCTCGGATCCGATCGGGAGATTCCCGCGTTCACGCTGGAGGCGCCCCGCAATCCCGATCACGGTGACTTCGCGTGCAACGCCGCGATGTTGCTCGCCAAACCACTGCGCCAGCCGCCGCGCCAGATCGCGGAGCGCATCGTGGCGGAACTCGGCGTCGGTTCGGGTTTGATCGAGCGCGCCGAGGTCGCCGGCCCCGGTTTCGTCAACATCTGGCTGAGCGGAGCCCGTTGGCTCGAGCTGTTGCCCCAGGTGCTCGCAGCCGGTGCGCGTTTCGGCCAATGCGACATCGGCGCGAACCGCAGCGTGCAGGTCGAATTCGTTTCGGCCAATCCGACCGGCCCGCTCACCCTGGGCCACGGTCGCCAGGGCGTGCTCGGTGACTGCATCGCGCGCCTGCTCGAAGCCTGCGGCTATCGGGTGACGCGGGAGTACTACTTCAACAACGCCGGCCGGCAGATGCGGGTGCTCGGCGAATCGGTGCGCGCCCGCTACCTCGAGCAGTTGGGCCGCGCGGCGCCGCCTCCCGAAGCCGCGTTCGCCGACCCCGACGCGGAGTGGCCCGAGAGCATCGGCGGTCTACCGGTCGTCTTTCCGCGCGACGGCTACCAGGGCGCCTACATCTCCGACATCGCGGAGGCGCTTCGCGCCGAGCACGGAGAGGCCCTGGTCGACGAACCCGGAGACGGTCTGTTCCGAACCGCGGCCGAAGAGCGCAATTTCGCCGACATCCGTCGGACCCTCGATTCGATCCGGGTTTGCTTCGATGTCTACGCGGGGGAAGCCGATCTCTACGCCGACGGGAAGATCGAAGAAACCCTCGACGCGTTGCGCTCGCGCAATCTCGTCTACGATTCCGAAGGCGCGGTCTGGCTGCGGGCGACGGAACTCGGCCTGGATCGCGATCGGGTGCTCGTGAAATCGAGTGGCGAACCGACCTATCTGCTCCCCGACGTCGCCTACCACGTCGACAAGTTCCGGCGCGGCTTCGAAGCCGTGATCGACGTGCAGGGCGCCGACCACGGCGACCAGTTTCCGTTCGTGCGCAATACGGCCGAAGCGCTCGGTTGCCCGGCCGACTCGATCGAGATCGTGTTGCACCAGTTCGTCACGCTGACGCGCGAAGGGGAGCAGGTGAAACAGAGCACCCGCCGGGCCACCTACGTGACGATCGACGAACTGGTCGAAGAGGTCGGCGCCGACGTATTCCGCTTCTTCATGGTTCAGCGCAGGGCGGACGGTCACCTCGACTTCGACGTCGATCTCGCGATGGAAGCCGATTGGAAGAAGAACCCGGCCATGTACGTGCAGTACGCCCACGCGCGAACCCACGGGATCGAGCGCAAGGCGAGGGAGCAGGGCATCGCGATGCCCGACGCGAGCCATATCGACGCCGCCGCACTCGTATTGTCCGAAGAGATCGAAATCCTGAAGCGGGTGTCGGAATTTCCCGAGGTCGTGGAACGCGCGGCCGCGAGCCGCGAGCCGCATCACGTCGCCTATTATCTCCGCGAGTTGGCGGGGCTCTGGAATCCCTATGTGCAGGACGGCACTCGACACCGGGTGCTGTCGGACGACCCCGCGCTCACCCATGCGCGCCTTGGGCTGGCGCTTGCCGTGCGGGTCGTACTCGCCAACGGCTTGGCGCTGTTGGGCATCTCGGCGCCGGAGCAGATGTGATGGCAGAGAAGAGACGCGAGAGCAGTGGCAGGCACGGATGGCCGGCCGCGATTGCGGTGGTTTCGCTCGTCGTCGCGGCGGGTTTCGGGATCGGCGTCGTCGCCGGCATCACCTGGGAGGAGCCCGGACTGGTGGTCGGATATCTGACCGGGCAGACCGAGGGCGTCGAATGGAGCGTCGCGGCGGATGATCCCGAGGCGGATGATCTCGCGGCGGGCGAAGCGGTTTCCGAGCCGCCGAGCGTCGCGGCGGCGCCGCCGCTGGGCCTGCGCGAGGTGCCCGACGCCGCGAGTTCGGAGCGAGCCAGGAGCGAAGTGAGCGCCGCGCCGGCGCCGAAGGCCGTGACGGCTGCCGCGCAACCGGCGACGGGGTTCGCGGTCCAGGTGGGCGCGTTCTCGGATCAGAGTGCCGCGAAGAAACTCGCGGATTCGCTGCGCGCGCGCGGTTACGCGGTGTATCTGGCTCCGACGGAGGGCAGTCCGACCAGCTGGCGCGTGCGGGTGGGCCCCGTGGCCACGCGGCCCGAGGCCGAAAATACGGCGCGTCGGCTCGAGAAGGCAGAGAAGTTGCCGACCTGGGTGCTGGGCGAAGGCTCATGACATCGCGCTGGCTGATTGCAGGTTGTCGGGGGCAGCTCGGGCACGCGCTCGTCGAGCGCCTCGGCGCGCAGCCGGGCTGTGAGGTCGTCGCCGCCGTCGATCGCGACGAATTGGATCTCGCCGATCCGCAAGCGGTTGCGACACTCCTCGACGGGCTCGCCTCCGATTTGCCGCAAGTCGCCGTCAACGCTGCGGCTTTCACCCAGGTGGATCGATGCGAGCGCGAGCCAGAGGCCGCAGAGCGCGGCAATGCGATCGCGCCCGGCGTGCTCGCCGAGGCGTGCGAGAAACGCGGGATCCGGCTGGTGCACATTTCGACCGACTACGTATTTTCCGGAGACTCGCCGGTCGCCTACCGCGAGCAGGACGAGCCCAAGCCGCGCTCCGTCTATGGGCGCACCAAGCTCGCGGGTGAGGAGCGGGTGCTGACGACCGCTTCGAATTCGCTGATCGTGCGGACCAGCTGGCTCTTTGGCCGGGGGCGCAACTTCATTGCGTCGATCCTCGCTCAGGCCCGCGAACAGCGCGCCGGGCGCGCGAGTGGACCGCTGCGCGTGGTGGGCGACCAATACGGGCGCCCCACCTACGCCCACGACCTGGCGCAGGCGATTCTCTTCCTCGTGGAGCGCGGCGCGCAGGGCATCTACCACGTGGCCAATCACGGGGTGGCGACGTGGTGGGAACTCGCGCGCGCGAGTCTGGACGGGGCTGGCTACGAAGACCTCAGCGTAGAGCGCATTCGCACCGATGAGTTGCGGGTGGATGCCCCCCGACCGCTGCGGTCCGTGCTGGATTGCGCGAAGGCCGAGGCGTTGGGAGTCGAGATGCGCGACTGGCGGGCTGCCGTCGGCGCATATCTCGCATCCTCGGACTCTCCCATGACGAACAGCGAGGGATCGGCCGTTGCCTGAAGAGCGCAAGATGAAGCGAATCCTCGTGACCGGTGGAGCGGGCTTCATCGGTTCGCACATCTGTCACCGCCTGCTCGACGAAGGCTGCGAGGTCATCGCCTACGACAACCTGCTCACGGGATCGATGGAGAACATCGCGCCGTTTCTCGGCCATCCGCGCTTCGAGTTCCAGCATTACGACGTCACCAACTTCCTCTACGTCGACGGCGATCTCGATGCGATCCTCCACTTCGCGTCGCCCGCGAGCCCCGCGGACTTCGAGCGCCTCCCGATCCAGATCCTCAAGGTGGGATCGCTCGGCACGCACAAGACGCTCGGGCTCGCGAAGGCCAAGAACGCGCGATTGCTGCTCGCGAGCACATCCGTGTGTTACGGCGACCCCGATGTGAATCCGCAACCCGAAACGTATTGGGGCAACGTGAACCCGATCGGGATCCGGGGCGTCTACGACGAGGCGAAGCGCTTCGCGGAGGCGATGACGATGGCCTATCACCGCCATCACGGCGTCGACGTTCGGATCGTCCGGATCTTCAACACCTTCGGGCCGCGCATGCAGGTCGACGACGGCCGCGCGATCCCGAATTTCTTCCGGCAGGCGATCCGGGGCGAGAACCTCACCCTGTTCGGAGATGGATCACAGACGCGCTCGTTCATGTACGTCGACGACCTCATCGAGGGCGTCTGGCGACTGCTGCGGTCGAGCTACGTCGGCCCCGTCAACATCGGAAACCCGAACGAGATGACGCTGCGCGCCATGGCGGAGAAGGTCATCGAGATCACCGGCAGTGCGAGTTCGATCGAGACGATGCCGCTTCCCCCCGACGATCCGAAGGTTCGGCGGCCGGACATCTCGCTCGCCCAGAAGGTTCTGGATGGTTGGGAGCCGAGGGTTTCGATCGAAGATGGCCTGCGCAGAACGCGCGAGTACTTCATCGAGATCCTGACCGAGCGGCCCGCGTCGAATCGGGAAGAGCCCAGCCCGTGACCGATCCGCAGCACATCCGCAATTTCAGCATCATCGCCCACATCGACCACGGCAAGAGCACGCTGGCCGATCGTCTGCTGGATGCGACGGGCGCCCTCAACGCGCGGGAGAAGCGCGCCCAGTACCTGGACAAGATGGATCTGGAACGCGAGCGCGGCATCACCATCAAGGCGCAATCCGTGCGCATGTATTACACCGCCGAGGACGGAACGCAGTACGTGCTCAACCTGATCGACACGCCGGGGCACGTGGACTTTTCCTACGAGGTCTCGCGGGCCCTGCAGGCCTGCGAGGGCGCCGTGCTGGTGGTCGACGCCGCGCAGGGCATCGAGGCCCAGACCCTCGCCAACGCCTACATGGCCGTCGACGCGAACCTCGAACTCATCCCCGTCGTGAACAAGATCGACCTTCCGTCCGCAGACCCCGACCGGGTGGCGGAGGAAATCGAAGAGGTCGTCGGGCTCGACGCCGCCGACGTGCTGCCGGTTTCCGCCAAGGAAGGCAGGGGAATCCCCGAACTGTTGGAGCGCATCGTCAAAGACGTGCCGCCTCCCCGCGGCGATCCCGCCGCGCCGCTGCGGGCGCTGGTCTTCGACTCCTGGTTCGATTCGTACGTGGGCGTGGTGATGTTGGTGCGGGTGGTGGACGGCCAGCTCGTCAAGGGTGCGCGGATCCTGATGATGGCCGGCGGCAGTGAGCACGATGTCCAGATGCTCAATCTCGTCGACCCGCACCCGCGCAAGGTCGAGTCCCTGGGGGTGGGCGAGGTGGGGTTGGTGATCGCCGGCATCAAGAGCCTCGAGGACGTCCAGATCGGCGACACGATCACCGACACCGCGCGCCGGGCTCCGCAGCGGCTGGAGGGTTTTCGAGTCGTCAAGCCGATGGTCTTCGCGGGGCTGTATCCGGTGGATACGGAGGATTACGAGGACCTGAAGGCCGCGCTGCAGAAGCTCTGCCTCAACGACTCGTCGCTGCACTACGAGCCCGAGACGAGCGCGGCGCTCGGATTCGGTTTTCGCTGCGGTTTCCTCGGCTTCCTGCACAACGAGATCGTCCAGGAGCGCCTCGAGCGCGAGTACGACCTGAACCTGATCACCACGGCTCCGACGGTGCGCTACCGCGTGGTGTTGGAATCGGGAGACGTGATCGAGATCGAGAGCCCGGCATCGCTGCCGTCACCCGACGCCGTCAAGCAGATCGAAGAGCCGCTGATTCTCGCGACCATCCACGTGCCACAGGAATATGTCGGCGCGGTGATCACGCTGTGCCAGGAGCGCCGCGGCGTGCAGCGCGACATGGTCCACCACCGCTCCCGGGTGCAGCTGCGCTACGAGCTGCCCCTGAGCGAGGTCGTGCTGGATTTCCACGACCGGATCAAGAGCGCGACGCGCGGCTACGGCTCGTTCGACTACGAACTCGCCGGCTATCAGCCCGCCGACCTCGTCAAGCTCGACATCCTCGTCAACGGAGAGTCGGTCGATGCGCTTTCGCTGATCGTGCACCGCGAGAAGGCCTATACGCGCGGATCCGAACTCACGCGCAAACTCAAGGAGTTCATCCCGCGGCAAATGTACGAAGTCGCGATCCAGGCGTCGATCGGGACGCGGGTCATCGCGCGCACCACCGTGCGGGCGCTGCGCAAGAACGTGACCGCCAAGTGCTACGGTGGTGACATCACGCGCAAGCGCAAGCTGCTCGAGAAACAGAAAGAGGGCAAGAAGCGCATGAAGAAGGTCGGCTCTGTGGAAATTCCGCAGGAGGCCTTTCTCGCGGCCCTGCGAATCGGAGACGACTGAGTTTGGCGAAGGAAGAGACGCAGAACGCCGAAGCAGAGGGTGCCGAGCGGCGCGAACAGGGTGGTTTCTGGGAGCAGGTCACCACACTCGCGCTCGCCGTTCTGATCGCGCTCTGCGTGCGGCAGTTCGTCATCGAGCCGTTTCGGATCCCCTCGGGGTCGATGTTTCCGACCCTGTTGATCGGCGATCACCTCTTCGTCAACAAATTCGTCTACGGCCCGAAGATCCCCTTCACCGATATTCGCCTGCCCGGGCTGCGCGACCCGGAGCGCGGCGAGGTGGTCGTCTTCACCGTTGCGAAGCGGGGCAGCGACACCTTCCCCGCGGATCGCGAACCGCAACTGCCGCGCGAAGAGTTCGTCAAGCGCATCATCGGGCTGCCGGGCGACGAGATCGACTTTCGCAACGGGAAGTACTACGCCAACGGCGAGTTGATCCCGTCCGAGCCGCTCAACCGGGTGTTCGAAGATCCGAAGGGGATGCTGCTCGATATGAGCGAGGTTTCGCTCGGGTCGCGCTCTTTCGAAACCCTCGACGACCCCTATAACCCCGGACCCATGCGAACCACGGACGGCGCACCCATCTCGTGGCCGATTCGGGTCGAGGAAGGGCGCTACCTGATGCTCGGCGACAATCGAGACCACTCCAAGGACAGCAGGGTCTGGGGAACCGTTCGCCTGGCCGAGATCAAGGGGCCGGCCTTCATCATCTACTGGTCCTGGAACTTCAACGGGAGCTGGTTGGAGGTTCTCAACCCAGTGACCTGGTTCACGGTCGAGAAGCGCTGGAGCCGCATCGGAGAGTCTTTGAACTGAGGTTCTGCGATTTCGTTTGACTGGAGCCGTTCGAGCGGTATCCTCCCAGCCGCATTTGGGCTCTTTTAATTCCGTCCTGTGAGGCGGAGAAAGTGCGGTCATGACCTCCCAACAAGTTGACCCCCACCTGAATTCGCAGCCGCCGAGCGGCGGACGCGTCGTGATGGACGACGTTGCGATCCGCCGAGCCCTGATGCGCATCGCGCACGAAGTCCTCGAGCGCTGCGAAGATCTCGAACGCCTCTACCTGGTCGCGATCCCGAACGGCGGCGTGCCGCTCGCGCGCCAGCTCGCCCGCAACTTCAAGCAGATCGCCGACGTCGACGTCGTCGTCGGGATCCTCGACACGACGCTCTATCGCGACGATCTCAAGATCAAGGCCGAACGCCCGCGCTTGCGAGAGACCGAAATGCCGTCCGCAGTAGACGGTCGCATCGTGATCCTCGTCGACGACGTGCTGAAGACGGGGCGAACGATTCGCGCGGCGATGGACGCACTGATGGACTTCGGCCGTCCGAGCGCGGTGCAGGTCGTGGGCCTGGTGGACCGCGGCCATCGCGAGCTGCCCATCAAGCTGGACTACGTGGGAAAGAATGTTCCGACCCAGCCCGACGAAGAAGTTCGGATGAGTGGATTGGGCGGCAATCTCGATGGGGCCCTCGAGGTCGTCGTAATGCCCGGCGAGCCCGAGAGTTCGGGGGGAATGCGGTGATTGGAAGAGACCTACTTGGAACCGAAGATCTCGATCGCGCGGATATCGAGCGCATCCTCGAGACCGCCGAACACATGCGCGAGATCGGCAGGCGCACGATCAAGAAGGTGCCGACGCTGCGCGGGCGAACGATCGTGAATCTCTTCTTCGAGTCGTCGACACGCACCAAATCCAGTTTCGAAATCGCCGGCAAGCGGCTTTCCGCCGACGTGATCAACTTTGCGGCCGCGTCCTCGAGCTTGAAGAAGGCCGAGAGCATTCTCGATACCGCGCGCAATCTGGAGGCGATGGATCTGGATGCGGTGGTGGTCCGGCACGCCGTCGCGGGGGTTCCGAAGCAGATCGCCGACGTGCTCTCTGCGCCCGTCATCAACGCGGGTGACGGAGCGCACGAACACCCCACCCAGGCATTGCTCGATCTACTCACCGTCCGGCGCGAAAAAGGCCGCATCGATGGGCTGACCATCGCCATCATCGGCGACATCCTGCACTCGCGGGTCGCGCGCTCGAACATCTACGCGTTTCGCAAGATGGGCGCGGAGGTTCGCGTCGCCGGGCCGCCGCAGATGCTGCCGGCGGCGATCGAAACGCTCGGCGTCAAGGCCTTCACGTCGCTGAGAGAGGCGATCGACGGCGTCGATGTGGTGATGGCCTTGCGGATCCAGAACGAACGGCTCTCGGGCACCTATCTGCCGAGTGTGCGCGAATATTCGGCCACCTACGGCATCGACCGCGAAAAACTGAAATTCGCCAAGGACGATGCAATCGTCATGCACCCCGGCCCGGTCAATCGCGGAGTCGAGCTCTCCCACGATCTGACCGACCACCGCCCCGGCGTGATCCTCGATCAGGTGCGCAATGGTGTCGCGATTCGGATGGCGGTGCTCTACCTGCTCTCGGGTCGCCGGCAGGAAGGGGATCCCAGACTCGATCTCGAAAGTGGAGAGGAAAAGTGAGCGAGCAGCGAATCTGGATTCGTGGAGGACGCATTCTCGATCCCGCCGCAGAGCGCGACGAGCCGGGTGACGTGCTGATCGAAGGCGGCGTGATCGTGGCCGTCGGTGCGAAGCTCGACGCCAGCGACGCGCAGGTGATCGATGCGAACGGCGCCTGGATCGCCCCGGGCTTCGTCGATCTTCACGCCCACCTGCGCGAGCCCGGCCAGGAGTACAAGGAAGACATCGCTTCGGGGGGGCGGTCGGCCGTGGCCGGCGGTTTCGCGGCGGTCGCCTGCATGGCGAACACCCATCCCGTGAACGACGACCCCGCGATGACGGACTTCATCATCGACCGGGCCAAGCAGGATTCGCCCGCGCGCGTCTACCCGATTGCAGCGGCGACGCGCGGCCTCGAAGGCAGCGAGATGACCGAGATGTCCGCACTCGTCGAAGCGGGAGCCGTAGCGTTCAGCGACGACGGCAAGACGATCATGGATGGCGGCGTGATGCGGCGCATCCTCGAATACTCGAAGACCGTCGGTTCGCCGGTGATCACACACGGCGAGGATCGCCATCTCGTCGGGGAAGGCGTCGTCAACGAGGGCCCGGTTTCCACGAAACTCGGGTTGCCGGGCAATCCAGCCGTCGCCGAAGACGTGCTGGTCACGCGAGATCTGATGCTCGCGGAGATGACGGGCGCGCACCTCCACGTCGCACACGTTTCGACCAAAGGCGCCGTCGCGGCCATCCGACGCTCGCGCGAGCGAGGCGCGCACGTCACTGCGGAAGTGACGCCTCATCACCTCACGCTGACCGACGAAGCGCTGCTCGGTTACGACACCAACGCGAAGGTGGCACCGCCGCTGCGATCGAAGGCCGACGTGCTCGCGTGTCGTGAAGGGCTCGCCGATGGCACGATCGACGCGATCGCGACCGACCACGCGCCGCACGCGGTTCACGAGAAGGACCTCGAGTTCACGGAGGCGCCGCCGGGCCTGATCGGTTTCGAGACCGCCTTTCCGGTCGTGCTCGACCTGGTGCGCGGCGGCGAGCTGAGCCCGCTCGAACTGATGCGCCGCCTCTCCACGAATCCGGCGAGGATCATCGGTCGCCCCGGGGGCAGCCTCGCGATCGGGGCCGCCGCAGACGTCGCGATCCTCGATCCCGAAATGAACTGGATCTACGACCCCGCAAAGGGTTATTCGAAGAGCCGCAATTCCCCCTGGGCGGGTCAGACCCTGAAGGGCCGCGCCATCGCGACGATCGTCGCTGGCCGGCTCGTCTACGACGTCGACCGCGGCGTGCTCTACCCGTGAAGTTGAGTTTGCCCGATCCCGCTCGACTCGTACTCGCGGACGGAACGATCTTTCGCGGCAATGCGTTCGGTGCGCGCGGCGTCGGAGCGGGCGAAGTCGTCTTCAATACCAGCATAGCGGGCTATCAGGAAATCCTCTCGGATCCCTCCTACGCGGGCCAGATCGTCGCGATGACCTACACGCAGATCGGAAACGTCGGCACGAATCCCGAAGACGACGAGGCGACCCGACCGTTTCTGCGGGGTTTCGTGGTCAAGGAGGTCTTCGAGCCGAGCAACTGGCGCTCGCGCGAAAGCCTCGACAGCTATCTGAAGCGACACGGCGT
>JAFDBP010000264.1 GCA_019313245.1 Deltaproteobacteria bacterium | reverse complement strand
GGCGACGAGACCTGCGGCCTCGTCTGGCTGGCGAATCCTGCGGATTCGCTTTGCGGCGACGAGACCTGCGGCCTCGTCTGGCTGGCGGTGCCCGATCAGAGGCATCCCGTCATGCGCATTCCGTCCCTCAATAAATGCTGTCGCGTGAAGAAGAAAGCTTCCCATTCGTGACGCTGAGGGTGTAACCAATCCCACCCGTGCCCTCCCAGCGGTTCAGATCGAAGGACCCGCTCGAATCGATGCGATAGACCTCGATGTTCCTGAAGCTGAGCGGCTCGCCGGAAGCGCAGACCTCGGGCATGCCCGGCGTTCGCATGAAATAGACGAATGGGGTCTCGTGATCCGCGGTCGCGAACACGCGGGCGCTGCCCGTCGCCGGATCGATGTGTAACGCGGTCTCGCGATCGGCGGCGATCGCGCGGCCCAGCGCGGTCCAGCCGTCCGTGACGAGGCGCGCGAGGAAGGCGATCGTCCGCCCGATCCGATCCCGCTCCTGCAGATGCTGGTCGGTGATGACGTTGTCGAGCTTCGGCAAGCGCAGAAAATCGCGGGCCAGCGAGAGTTCCACATTGAAGGGATCGCGCATGCCCAATTCGGACGACATGCCGTCTTTCGTGTTCATTGCCGAGTAACTGAATTCACCCAGAATCGCCATGCCCGCACTGGTTCCGCCGATGGGCACCGGCACACTCGCGAGGCGATGGATTGCATCCTCCACGGGCGTATCCTGCCAATAGCGCACATATCTGGATTGATCCCCGCCCGCGATGAACACGGCCTCTGCATTTTCGATCTTGTCCAGAACGAACGGATCGCTGGCCGCGTTGCGATTTTCGAAGACAATGGTCTCGACGGAGTCGCACTGACAGAGCTTGTAGATATAGTCGTTGTAATCCTCTGCACCGGATGCCCTCAACACGACGAAATCGCCACCGCCGCTCTTGGCCCCCATGCGAACGTAATTCTCGTCGACATCGTCGCCGCCGCCCTGCATGACGATGAGGCCTTCGGTCTCGCGCTCGACGTCTTCCGGATTGCCGACGACGTAGTACCTGTAGGCCGCGGTTTCGTCTGCGTGCGCTGACGGTGCTCCCAACGGAGCAGTTGCCAGAATCGCGATTGCGCCCGACACCAGCGCTCGGCTTCTCCGGATATCGGTGATCACCATCGGTTCTCGCATTCGGGTTCGCAGTGCCTGGTTGGCGGCCAACCTCGATTCCCATGTTTCCGCGGCGGAATGCTCGCATCGAGAATAGGAAATTCAAGCTTGTTTTCGGCAGCCCCGGATAATGGGCATCCCTGAATTCGGATTGAACAGAGAAATACTGCTCCCCATGTTGGGGGCTGCAGCGCGATGGCCCACCATACCCCGTCAGGCGACGCGAAAAGCGCGTAGCAGCGCACCCCACCGGCAAGGGTACGATCCAGATGGTGCCGCCGCTGCCACGCGGTGGCCGCAGCCTGGCGTGAACTACGAAACGGGCGGAATCGGCATTCTTCGAATCAAGTTTCTCCCGGAGCCGCAGAAGTGGACGATGCTGGCGGCGGGCATCGCACTGCTCGGAGTGGGTTATCGGATGCGAAGGTACCGATCGTTCTGACGCCCTTGGCATCGCCCTCGGGAATCTGGTTATGACTCGAAATTACGAGTCGTGAATATCCTGGCACCGTAGCGATGGATGTTTCGATCGATCCCGCCCATCGATTTCGCCTTCAGTCGTTCTCGCCGCTATGTGCCTGGATCCATTCTCGCACCAATCTATCGACTTCGGCTCGACCCTCATCTCTCAATCTCATACCTGAATTACTGAGGTAGCTGCGAGCATATTCATTTCCCAACAAGGCCGACAGCTCCAGCCACTTGAAGCCATGGACGGCATTCTTCGCGATTCCGACGCCGTCGAAGAATTTCAGAGCGAGATCATATTGCGCATCGGTGTGGCCCTGTTCGGCAGCCTTGTGATACCAATAGACCGCTTGCGCGTTATCCTCGACGACTCCATTTCCATGATCGTACGAATATCCCAGCATGTACTGCGCCTCGGCCAATCCCTGCTCGGCGGCTTTGCGGTACCAAACGAGCGCTTGTAGATGATCCTTGGGAACACCTTCTCCGTATTCGTAGTGAAGACCCAGCGCGTACTGAGCCTGGGCAAACCCCTGCTCGGCGGCCTCGCGATACCACTTTACCGCTTGCTCAGCATCTTTGAAAACGCCGTTCCCCTCTCGGTACATGACACCCAGGTTGAACTGCGCGATGGCGTTCCCCTGCTTGGCGGCCTTGCGGTAAAACACGAGCGCTTGTGCATCGTCTCGGGGAACTCCGGCTCCGATTGCGTAGAGAACGCCCAGGTTCAACTGCGCCTCAGCCAATCCCTGATCGGCCGCCTTGCGGTACCACTCGGCCGCTTGCGCAACATCCTCGGAAACGCCGTCCCCGTTTAGGTACAGAGCTCCCAGACTGTTCTGCGCGAAGACGTTCCCCTGCTCGGCGGCCTTGCGGTACCACTCGGCCGCTCTTGCAGCATCCTTGGGTACGCCGTATCCGTTTTGGTGCAAAACGCCCAGGTTCAACTGTGCGGTGGCGTCTCCCTGCTCGGCGGCCTTGTGATACCACTCGGCCGCTCGCGCAAGATCCCTGGATACGCCGTCACCGCTTTGGTACAGAGCTCCCAGATTGTTCTGCGCGAAGGCGTTCCCCTGCTCGGCGGCCTTGCGGTACCACCCGGCCGCTTTCACAGTATCTTTTGGGACTCCCTCCCCAACGACATACGCATGAGCGAGCTTGATCTGGGCAGTCGGGTCGCCCGCATGAGCCGAGATCCGGAGTCGGTCTGTTTCGCTACAAGCGACGATAAACATGAGCGCGATGATGGGCGTCGCGGCGCATGTGCGTTTGGTTGAACGACGAATCTGACCGTAGGTTCCGTGTTGGCGCGCGATTCTCATGATTTCCCCTAACGAGGAAGAGCTTCCACGGACGGAGAACCAAATCGGCGGAGCCGAGAAGACCGAAGCAACTCGACGCGACGAAGCGACCGCATCGCGGCCGACTCAACTCGCACGTTCGCGCAGAAGAATGCTCGCATCGAAAACAATAAATTCAAGCTGGTTTTTCGGAAGTGCCCGATGACTCAGGATACTATCGAGTCGCGAGTCAGACCCGAAACGAGGCCTATCGGGCCCTACTGCTCGTACGCCAGGCTCGGCGAGAGGGATCGCAGGCGGGAGTGAACGACGCCGTAGGCGACGAGGGCCAGCGCCACGGAGGCGGCGCCCGCGCCCATCACCGCTTCGTATCCGAAGCCGCGGCCGAGCAGGAAGCCGCCGGCGGCAGGCCCCGCCGCCATCGAAAGACCCTGCGCGGCGGGAAGCAGCGCCGCATAGCGTCCCGAATGATCGATGTTGGCGATGGTTCCGAGTTGATAGATGTCGATGAAGTTCCAGAGCAGGAAGATCGCGACGAGCCCCACGAAGTACACGACCACGTTGATGCCGAGGGCGTGAAGTGACAGCACGCTGAGCATCGTGAGCAGCGCGCCCAGCAGCGGACGCGACTGACCGCAGCGGCGGCTGAGCCAGTAGGCGGCGGCGCAACCGATCAAGCTGAAGACCGTGAACACCGCGAGCAGCAGGCCGATGAACTCGGGGTCGAAGCCCAGATGGACGCCGATGCGTTCGATGTAGGCCCAATACGCGCCGATCATGAAATAGAAGCCGAAGACCGCGATCAGGCAGAGCCAGCACAGATAGCTCGGAAAATGCGCTCGCACGCCCTCCGTGCGGCTGACGCGCTCCTGTTCCATCGCATCGAAGTAGCGGGGCAGCCAGAACACGAATACCAAGCCGGCCGAGAACACCGCGCAGTAGGCGACGAAGATTCCGTTGGCGCCCCATTTTCCCGAGATGTGGGGAAAGGTGTAGAGAATGAGCGCGTTGGTCAGCACCTGGCCGAAGATCAGGTACGTGTAGTTGCGGGCCGTGTGATGCGAGCCCGCCAGGACCGCGACTGCGATCGCGTAGGCCAGACCGGCGCCCGTTCCCGCCAGGAAGCGGATGGGCAGCAGCGTCCAAAACGCATTCTCACCGAGCGAGAGGAGATTGCAGAGGATCGCCGCGAAGATCCCCGCCGAAGCCAGCATCCTGCGGTCGACCCGGGTGACGAGCAGCGACGTGGCGATGGACGCGACGAACATCCCGCCCAGATCGGCCGCGGCCAGATAGCCGACCTGCTCTTCGCTGAAGCCGAAGTCATCCACCAGCGCGCCGACGAGGATGGGCATACCCATGAAGAGCGAGAAGCCCAGGATGGCCAGGCCGACACAGGCGACGATCGCCGCGGGTCGGTCCGCTTGCGTCAGATGAGCAGGCCCCGCATCAACCGATGTCGACATGTCGTACGCTTCCACCTCTTCGGGCGCCCGCCCGCTCGTGCGCGATCCTACGCCGCGGCGACAAACTTCCCGTCGCTGTACCCGCGCGTCGGGCACCGAGTGATGCGAGAACGAGCTGGCGCGAGAGCATGCCGATAGCGGAAATTGCCCCCGGAAGCCACACCGGACGCACAGCGCGAACCATGCCGCGCCCGATCGATCTGACGCCGCGGGGTCGCGCTTTGGGGTCGAAAGCGAGCCAGCTCACGCGGGCAGACCGGGCCGTTGAGCGACGCGCAGGTACTGGATACGCCCTCCCGGGCGGCCCGTCGGAAGCGAATGGGAAGTGAAGAGCATGAGAAGAGGAAATTCGAGCTGCGTTTGCGGCAAGGTTTGATGAAATGCATTCCGTTGGGTTGAGCTGAATAGGGGCAAAACTCTCCATCGCGGAATTGCCCATGAATGGAGAAGCGGCGTAAACTAGTTTCTCATCTGAGCCAGTTGCTGCGGGCGCGCCAGGCAATCGAGGTCCGTGAGATCGAGACACGAGGTCGTGTCTACCACCATCTGATTCGCATCGACCCCGATCTTCCTCGGCTTGTTCTCGCATCGGGATCCGAGACCATGATGGTTTCGCGAAAATGGCGCCAGCGTCACAAGGAGGGCTCGACGACCGCGTTGCGAGGCTGGCTGATGATTTCGATCTGTCCAGTCATGGCAGCCTCGCTCCTCACGTGCAAGTCGCCCCCCGAGCCGCACGACTTCCGCAAGCTTCCAGAGCAATTTGCAGATGAGCAGGTGACGGAGCCCCTGATCGCTCTCGAGGCGTTCCGTGACGAGAGCGATTTTTACGTTCGCTATCGCGCTGCAGAAGGCATCATCTACACCGGCGGAAACTGGAATCAGAGAATCCAGCTTACAGAAATTCAGGCGGCTGAAACCTATGCCGGTCCCTACACCCTGCCGTTGCAATACCGACAACGAGAAGCCTGGACGGATATTCCGAAGCAGCGAGTGATGTTCCGCATCCTCGGTCAAAACGAATGGAACCTTTTCCGCGACCAGATTCTCGCCTCGGTCATGCCGAAAGAAGTGAGCGGTGGACTCGTATTGCATTTCTACGTGGACGACTACTTCCTGTACTACGACGGCGCTGGGGAGCTCCGCACGACTCTGCTCCAGGACAAGCCCGCCGATCAACCAATTTTGGCATACATGGATTTCAGCGAGTTCTTTCGGCGCGGTGCGCCAGTACTAGAGGAGTTCTTCGCTCTGCGCGGCATCTCGGAACGGGACATCCTCTTCAACACGGGCGACGTGGGTGCCTATTCGTTGCCCTTCCTCTATGTCAACCGAGATCTGCCCATGGCGGTATTCGCGCGTCACGAACCCACGCCGCGCCAAGAGAGTTCCGCTGGACGCGCGATGGCCTACCTCCAGACCGCCGGCCACGTGGCTCAAAGCCATCTGTTGGGCATTGCCCTTCGACCCTTCTCTTCGATCTCCCGCCTGTTCTTCGTCTCGCTAGATCGAGTGCGTGAGGCCGCCAAGCCCGACTGGCTGGTCGAGCTGGAGGCCACGCCAATCCCCCCCGTTTCCACGAGCAGCGGCATGAACCTCGATGCCTGGGAGGAGGAACTCGACGAGCTCACGGGGCGCAAATCATCAAAGGGAACGATCGAGTATCTCGTCGATGGAGAGGAATTCTTTCCCCGCCTGATCGATACGTTGAGTTCCGCCAACGATTCGATTCATTTGCGCACCTACATCTTCGACAACGATGACTTCGCCGAAAAGATCGGCCGAATTCTCAAGAGGCGATCGAATGAAGGCGTGGATGTCAAGCTGCTCTTCGATGGTCTCGGTACGATCATCTCGACCATCGAAGAACAACCGTCGCTTCCAGACGAGTGGGCAGCGCCAGCCTCCGTTCGTCGATTTCTACAGACAGATTCCAGGATCAGGGTGCGTCAGGCGCCAAATCCGTGGTTGACGGGCGATCACGTCAAGGTGATTACGATCGACCATCGCATTGCCTTCACCGGAGGGATGAACATCGCCCGAGAGTATCGCTACGACTGGCACGATTTGATGATGGAGGTGCACGGCCCGGTCGTCGATATCTTGCAACACGAGTTCCAAAAAGCCTGGGCCTATGCCGGCCCCTTCGGCGATCTCGGATACTTGCTGCGCTGGATCGAGCCAACCGCGGCCAAAGCCGAGAACGAGGGCTATCCCGTCCGGGTGCTGTTCACCCGCCTCGAGGATCCCGAGATCTTCAAGGCACAGCTACGAGCCATCCGCAGCGCCAAGCGATACATCTACGTGGAGAACGCGTACTTCACCGACGACGCCATGCTGTACGAACTCGTCAAAGCCCGAAAACGCGGCGTCGACGTCCGAGTCATCATGCCGCTGGTGACCGATCGCGGCGCCATCACGCGCAACAACGCGCTGGCTGCCAATGCGATGCTGAGACACGGCATCCGGATCTTCGTCTACCCCGGAATGTCGCACGTCAAAGCGGCGGTCTTCGACGGTTGGGCATGCCTCGGGTCGGCCAATTGGGACAAGTGGAGTCTCAGCATCAACAACGAACTGAACCTCGCGACCTCACATCCCGAGACAGTCGAAAGCCTTTTGAAGCAGGTCTTCGAACCGGATCTCGCTCGTTCCGTAGAATTGACGGAACCCTTCCCCGAAAGGTGGTCCGACTTCCTTTTGGAAATGATGGGCGATTATATCTTCTGACGAACGCGCACCGGTTGATGAAAAATTCAAGCTGCGTTTGGGCGCGGGCTGAAAACCGACATTCGGCTGAGCTGGTCTTGATTAGGGCCGAACCTGCAACATGTCGGGCAGAGACCGTGTCAGAACCATTTTTCGATCTACTCCTCAGTCCATTGTAGGCAGGTCAGGTGCCGTGCGCGGCGGGTGAATGCACTCCCCCGCCGGTCCCGCGCGAATGGCTGACCCGCAGATTCCTGCATTCATCAGCCAGGTCGGGTTCGAGCTTTGTGATCCGATCGCAGATGAAGGCGATGTGTTCTGTTCCAGCGGCCTGGAATACGCCAAGCGCTCTGACGAACTTGGAATCCGTTG
>JAFDBP010000263.1 GCA_019313245.1 Deltaproteobacteria bacterium | reverse complement strand
GCCGGAGGGCGCGTGCTGGGCGTCACGGCTCGCGGCCGCGACGTCGCCGAAGCCGCGGCGCGCGCCTACGCGGCCGCCGGTCGGATTCGCTTTCGCGGCATGCAGCTGCGGCGCGACATCGCGGCCGCTGCGCTCGATTCGCGATGTCCGACGCAGTGACGCTCGACGATCCGATCGGCGCGGCGGTCGACTGGGTGCGAGGAGGCGGGTTGCTCGCCTATCCGACCGAGACCGTCTGGGGGCTGGGTGCCGACGCGTGTTCGGTGGCCGCGGTCGATCGCTTGCGCGGCTGGAAGGGCCAGCGCGAATCCGCGCCGATCTCGATCTTGATCGCCGACCCCGACGCCCTCGAACCGCTCGGATTCGAGTTCAACGAACTGGCCCAGCGCCTCGCGGGCGCGTTCTGGCCGGGTCCGCTCACGCTGGTGATGAACTGCCGCGGCCGCTTTGCGCCGGGCGTCCCGCGCCACGACGGCGCGGTGGGCGTGCGCTGCTCTTCGCACCCGCTCAGCGTCGCACTCGCGCGCCGCCTGGCCGACGAGGGGGTGGGCCCGATCACCTCCACGAGCCTCAACCGAAGCGGCGCCACGCCCGCCGCCACGCGCGAGCAGGTCCAAGAGGTCTGCGGGAGCGGTCCCGACAGCCCCCGGCTGCTCGCCGTCGAGGGCGCCGAAGCCGGAGGGGAGGGAGAGAGCACGGTCATCGATACCACGGGACCGGAACTCGTCGTGCTGCGCTGGGGGGCGCTCGCCAAGCCGAATCTCGCCGCGGTGCTCGAATCGCTCGAGGAGGACGAATGAGCGGCAGGCAAAAAAGCCGGCCCGAACCGCTCGGCGCGCTCGTGGCGCGGGTTCTCGAGGACATCGGCGCAGGCGACAGCGCCCGGGTGATGCGGATCGCGGAGCGCTGGGAAGAGGCCGTCGGGGCCGAGATCGCCGCGCACTGCCAGCCCACCGCGCTGCGCGGCGGCGTGCTCGAGGCCACCGTCGACTCGAGCGTCTGGTGCCAGCAGCTCCAGCTCCGCGGCCCCGAGATCCTGGAGGCCCTGCGCGCCGTGCTGCCCACAGAGGCCCCCTCGGAGCTGTGGTTTCGGGTCGGCTGAGGCGCCTCGCGGGCCGAGCGCTGCGGTTGACCCTCTCCGGCGCCTGATCTAGCCTCCAGCGCCGGCCGATTCCAAGCGCCGATTGCGCGGCGCCGGCAATCCGCAACCAATTGATTCATTTCGCGTTTTGTGAACGCGCAGAGGGAAACACGAGCATGGTCAAGATTCGCATGACACGTGGAGGCGCGAAGAAGCGACCCCACTATCGCATCGTCGCGATCGACGAGCGCTCGCAGCGCGACGGCCGGCCGTTGGAGTTCCTCGGCACCTACGCACCCGCAGCGAATCCCGAGCAATTCGACATCAAGATCGATCGCTTCGACGCCTGGATTGCAAAGGGCGCGCAGCCGAGCCCGACGGTCCGCTCGCTGGTGAAGCGCGCGCGCAAGCGCGAAGCAGCGGCGGCGGCGAACTGAGATGGCGAGCGACCACTCACCGACGGGGCTCGTCGAGTTCATCGCGAAGGCGATCGTCAACAACCCCGACGCCGTCGTCGTGACGGAAGTCGACGACGGCCAGACCCTCGAACTCGAGACCGACGCCGAGGATCGCGGTCGGGTGATCGGCCGACAGGGCCGGGTCGCCAAGGCGATTCGCGCCGTGCTGGGGGCTTCTCGCGATGGAGCCGACTGCCGGCTCGACATCGTCGACTGAAGCCGAACGGGAGCCCGGCGAGCGGGTCGTACTGGGTCGCATCGTCGGCGCGCACGGCCTCGGCGGGCAACTTCGAGTTCGCTACTTCGGCGCCGCCCCCGACAACCTGATGAGGCTCGAGGTCGCGCTGCTCGTCGAGAGCGAGGGCGCAGTGGACCCGGAGCGGTTCGAGGTGACCCAGGTCAGCGCCGGACGCCGCGAGGAAGTTCGCATGACACTCGCCGGCGTCGCGAGCCGCGAATCCGCGGAGCGGTTGCGGGGCAAGCTGGTGGCGACCGAGGCCTCGCGGCTGGAGGCATTGCCCGAGGGCGAGTACTACAGCTACGAGCTGATCGGCTGCAGGGTCGAGGGCGCGGACGGCCTGCAGATCGGCACGGTGCGCGGCGTCTGGGCGACCGGGGCGGTCGACGTGCTCGTGGTCGAGGACGAAAGTGGAGCGCAGCACTTGATCCCCGCGACGGAGAGCCAGCTGCGCGAGGTCGACATCGAAGCGCGGCGCATCGTGATCGAGATCCTCCCGGGGCTGCTCGACACCGCGTAGGAAGAGCCGCATGGGAGGCGCAGCGAATGCTTCGGATCGACGTCATCACGATCTTTCCGGGCTTGTTCGAGGCGTTTTGCGACGAGTCGATCGTCGGCATTGCGCTGCGCACGGGGCGACTGGAGGTCGCGGTTCACGATCTGCGCGACTGGGCGACCGACCCGCACCGCACGGTGGACGACTCGCCCTACGGCGGCGGGCCGGGGATGGTGATGAAGCCGGAGCCGCTGGTGGCGGCCATCGAGGCCCTCGCGGGCCCGAAAGGGCCCGAAAGGAAGGCGCGGGTGATCGCGCTCTCGCCCCAGGGCGAGCGGCTCGACCAGGCCGGGCTGGAGAGGTTGGCGGAGCAGCGGGCGCTGGTGCTCGTCTGCGGGCGATATGAGGGAGTGGATCAGCGCGCGATCGACCTGGCCGTGGACGCGGAGCTCTCGATCGGCGACTACGTGCTCTCGGGAGGCGAGGTTCCGGCCATGGCGGTGATCGAGGGGCTCGCCCGGCTGGTCCCCGGGGTGGTGGGGAATCCAAAATCCATCGCCACGGAGTCATTTCAGGGTCCCACTTTGGAGGGACCGCAGTACACTCGGCCCGCTGAATTTCGCGGCCAGACCGTTCCGCCGGTCCTGCTCTCGGGAGACCACGGCGCGGTCGAGCGGTGGCGAGCGGAGCAGTCGAGCGAATACACCCGGCGACGCCGGCCCGATCTGCTCGATGGCCGAGATGCTCGGGAAAGGGAGAAGCAGTCATGAGAAGCACAGACATCGCTCACACGACGCCGCTTCGGCGCGACCTGCCGCCGTTTCGCACGGGCGACACCGTTCGCGTCCACGTCAAGATCACAGAGGGCGAGAAGGAGCGGATCCAGGTTTTCGAGGGCGTCGTGCTGCGTCGGAAGAACGGCGGACCGACGGCGACCTTCACGGTTCGCAAGCTTTCGTACGGTGTCGGCGTCGAGCGCGTCTTTGCCACCGAGTCTCCGACCATCGCAAAGCTCGAGATCAAGCAGCGCGGCCACGTTCGCCGCTCGCGCATCTACTACCTGCGCCAGCTGAAGGGCAAGAAGGCGCGCCTGCGCTCCAAGGTCCGCGACCTGTCCGGGCTGATTTCCGAAGAAGCGATGGATGCCAAGAACGCTCCGCCCGCGGTCGACGAAACCGCCTTCGAGCCCGGAACCGCGGCGGAGGCCGCGGAGATGGAGGAGATCGCCGCCGAGGAGACCGCCCCCGAAGCCGTCGCCGAAGAGGCGAGCGAAGAATCCCCGAAGACCGACGCCTAAAGCGGACCGTCAGGCATTCGCGTCGAATGCGGCTTCGAGGTGGCGAAGCCGCCAGTCCCGCTCGTCCCGACTGCACTCGCAGACGATCACGTCGAAGCGCGCCCGCGCGATCGGGCGCGGTTGTTCGCACATCCAGGCCGTCGCGCCGCGCACCAGCCGCAGCCGCTTGCGCGCGTCCACCGCCTCTTCACCGGAGCCGGGACCGCCCGCGCGCCGGGTCTTGACCTCGACGAAGACGACGAGTCGGCCGCGCCGGGCGATCAAATCCATTTCGACGCCCCCGGCCCGGACGTTGCGACCGACGATGCGATAACCTCGCGCCGCCAGATGATCGGCGGCGCGCCGCTCGCCCTCTGCACCGAGTTCGCTGCGACTGCGCCGTCGCGTGGGTTCTGTATTCGACATGGGAATCCCCGGGACCGGGGATGGCCAGCCTAGCGCCCGCCGAATCGGGCCGCAGCAAACGCGAGGAGAGGATGAGCGAAACCGCCCCGCCTTTTACGATCGGAGTCCTCGGTGGGTCCGGCGTCTACGAACTCGACGGCCTGCAGGATGCGCGCTGGGAGAAAGTGGCGTCGCCATTCGGCGAGCCGAGTGATGAAATCCTGATCGGCCAGCTCGACGGGGTGCGCTACGCATTTTTGCCCCGTCACGGTCGCGGGCACCGGATCCCCCCGTCCGAGATCAACTACCTCGCGAACATCGATGCGCTCAAACGCGTCGGCGTGACGGATTTGATTTCGATCGGCGCGTGCGGGTCGCTGCGCGAAGAATTGACTCCGGCCACATTCGTGCTCGTCGACCAGTTCGTCGACCGCACCTTCGCCCGCGAGCGCACGTTCTTCGGCACGGGATTCGTCGCGCACGTCTCGATGGCGCGCCCGGTGTGCGCGCGCCTCGGAGACGCGCTCGAGAACGCCGCGCGATCGCTCGGCAACCCGATCGTCCGAGGCGGAACCTACCTCGCGATGGAGGGTCCGCAGTTTTCGAGCCGCGCCGAATCCGATCTCTATCGCAGTTGGAATTGTGACGTCATCGGCATGACGAACATGCCCGAGGCCAAACTCGCTCGCGAGGCCGAAATCTGTTACGCGACCGTCGCGATGGTCACCGACTACGACTGCTGGAAGGACGATTGTGACGCCGTCGAGGTGGGAGAGATCGTGCGGATTCTCAACGACAACGCCGATCGGGGTCGCGCGCTCGTGGCCGCGGTGGGGCCCGCACTAGATGGCCGCCCGACCCCTTGTGCGGAGGGTTGCGAGCGGGCGCTCGACGCGGCTGTGATCACCCCGCCCGAGGCGCGAGCGCCGGAGGCCGCGCATCGGCTCGACGCAGTGGCCGGCCGCATTCTGTAGACTCACTGCCGGATCCGAGGGTCCGCCCGAGGGCGGCGGCAAAATGCCGGGCAGGGGTTCACTCTTTCCGTGCGGTTCACCCCGCATCTGGCGCGAGGCTGCATTCGATGGACATCAAAGAGCTGATCAGGACGATTCCCGACCATCCCAAGCCGGGCATCCAGTTTCGCGACATCACCACGCTGCTGCTCGATCCCGCCGGCATTCGCGCCGCCGTCAAACAGCTCGCGGAGCCCTTTGGCGGCGGGCAGATCCAGAAGGTCGCGGGCGTCGAGGCGCGCGGCTTCATTTTCGGACTCGCGGTCGCGATGGAACTCGACGTCGGATTCGTGCCGATCCGCAAGCCCGGCAAGCTGCCGTTCGAAACCGTGGGCGAAGACTACGAACTCGAGTACGGCACCGACCGCGTCGAGGTACACCGAGATGCGATCCAGGCGGGCGAACAGGTGCTGCTGGTCGACGACCTGATCGCAACGGGGGGCACCGCGGCGGCCGCGATCCGGGTCATCGAGCGGGTCGGGGGCACGGTCGCGGCCTGTGCGTTCGTGATCGAGTTGCCAGAACTCGGTGGACGCAGCCGGGTCTCGGGCAACGGCCGCCGGGTTCTCTCGATCTGTTCCTTCGAAGGAGAGTGAGGCGCCCGACCCGGGTGCGGGGGTGGGTTCGATGAAGGTCGACGGCGTCGCTCGCCGCAGCATCCAGCTTGCCGCCGACGGCCGCGGCGTCGAAATCGTCGATCAGACACTGCTTCCCCACCGCTTCGAGACGCGCGAGCTGCGCGTTCTGTCCGACGCCACCGAGGCAATCTCGGCGATGCGCGTGCGCGGCGCGCCGCTGATCGGTGCGACTGCCGCCTATGGGGTCGCGCTGCAGATGCGCGAGGAGTCCTCGGACGCCTCGTTGCAGCGCGCAATCGAGGCGCTGCTCGCGACGCGTCCGACCGCGGTGAACCTGAGCTGGGCGCTCGACGAAATGCGCGCGTCGCTGCGCGAGCTCCCGCCCGCCGCGCGCGAAGCGCGCGCCTACGCGCGCGCCGCAGCAATCTGCGACGAGGACGTCGAAAACTGCCGGGCGATTGGCGAGCACGGCTTGCGCCTGATCGAAGCCCTGCACGAGCGTCGGGCCGAGCGCGGGCCGCTAAACGTCCTGACACACTGCAACGCGGGTTGGCTCGCGACCGTGGATTGGGGGACGGCGCTCGCGCCCGTCTATCTCGCCCATGATCGCGGAATCGCGATTCACGTCTGGGTCGACGAGACGCGCCCGCGCAATCAGGGTGCGAGCCTCACGGCCTGGGAGCTCGGCCAGCACGGCGTGTCGCATACCGTGATTGCCGACAACGCGGGCGGTCACCTGATGCAGCGCGGTCGGGTGGACCTGTGCATCACGGGCTCCGACCGAACGACTTCGACCGGAGACGTCTGCAACAAGATCGGCACCTATCTGAAGGCGCTCGCCGCGCGCGACAACGGCGTGCCGTTCTACGTCGCGCTTCCCACTTCGAGTATCGACTGGACGCTCAGCGACGGCCTCGCCGAGATTCCGATCGAGGAGCGCGACGGCGCCGAGTTGAGCTGCGTGCGCGGCCGCAACGCGGACGGCGACACCGTCGAAGTCGCGGTCACGCCGGCGTCGAGCCCCGTGGCAAATCCGGCCTTCGACGTGACCCCCGCGCGATTGGTCACGGGCCTGATCACCGAGCGCGGCGTGTGTGAGGCTTCGGCCGCCGGACTCGCGGGACTGTATCCGGAGCGTTCGGCCCAATCGGCAAGTTCGTGAGCGACCTCTACCTCGTCGCAACGCCGATCGGCAACCTCGAAGATGTGAGCTTGCGCGCGATCAAGGTGCTCGGCGAGGTGGAGCTCGTGCTCGCCGAGGACACCCGTCGCACGCGGGTGCTGCTCGATCGGCACGGGATTTCCGCCGTGCCGGTTTCGCTTCACGCCCACAACGAAGCGGCGCGCATCTCGCAGGTGCTCGCGGCGCTCGACGGGGGATGGGACGTCGCCCTCGTCTCCGACGCGGGAACGCCGCTGATCTCGGATCCGGGCGATCGACTGGTCGAGGCCGCGCTGGAAGCCGGCCACCGCGTCGTGCCGATTCCCGGCGCGTCCGCGCCGTTGGCCGCACTCGCGGGCTCGGGTCTGCCCGCGGTTCCGTTCAGCTTCGTGGGGTTCCTGCCGCGTCGCAGCGGCGAGTGCGATCGCGCGCTCGAAGCGCTGCGGGATCGGCGCGACACCTTGATCTTCTTCGAATCCCCGCGCCGGATCGCCAAGACCCTCGAGCGCTTGAAGGAGGCGTTCGGAGAGCGCCGGGCCTGCGTCGCCCGAGAACTCACCAAGCTGCACGAGGAGTTCGCGCGCGGGACGCTGAGCGAACTCGCGGAGCGCTTTGCGGAGGGCGCGCGCGGCGAGTGCACCCTCGTGGTCGAAGGCGCGTCCGAAACCGCGGCCGTGCTTTCGGAGAGCGAACTCGACGCCGCCATCCGCGCCCGGGTCGCCGCGGGCCAGTCTCCCCGCGAAATCTCCGACCAGCTCGCAGAATTCTCCGGCCTGCCCAAACGCGAAATCTACGCCCGCGTCGTGGCGCTGAAGTCATGATCGCGCGACCCCACTGCAATCGCGATATCGGGGTACTCGAGTTCTAAGGGATCGGACGGGATCCCGCGAGCATCTGCATCAGCCCGGCCTCGTCGAGAATTTCGATCTCGAGTTCCTGGGCCTTGGTAGCCTTGCTTCCCGGGTCGGCGCCGACGACCACGTAGTCGGTCTTCTTGGAGACGCT
>JAFDBP010000262.1 GCA_019313245.1 Deltaproteobacteria bacterium | reverse complement strand
GCACATCGCGCGCACCGCGCACTTCGACCTGACGGTCGCAGAGGCTTCGAGCTGGCAGTGGTGGCTCGGCGTGTCGCCGTACGATTGGAAGGATGGGCTGGTCTACACCGATTACGAGACGGAGGACGGCGATTTCTACGAGTCGAAGATGCTCTGGGGTCTCGGGAACTTCAGCCGCTTCATCCGTCCCGGTATGAGGCGGGTCGGCACGAACCGCTCCGACGGTTCGACTCCGCTCCAGAACGTCAGGGGCCTGATGGTTTCGAGCTACGTCGATGCGCCGCGCAACATCGCAGTCACCGTCTTCGTGAACTGGGCGCGAGCGAGCAAGGCCGTCGCGCTCGATTTCAAGGGCATGAAAATCGACAGCCTGATCCCGTACGTGACGAGTGCCACCGACGACCTGGCGCCCTACGAATTGCTGACGCCGTCCGATCAAATCGAGATCCCCGCAAAGTCGATCGTGACCCTGGTGGCCTACCACAGCGTTCATTCGCTTCCGCCTCGGAAGGTCGACGTCTCGGCTCGGGCCGCTGCGGTGCGGGTGGCGAGGCCGGGAGTGATTCCCGTCGCTATTTTCGGCGAGCCCGAATTCGACATCGCGGAGATCGACCGGGCGACACTCGAATTCGGTCCCGGTGGTGCGCGGCCGGCGCATCGCAGTGGCGGTCACCCGGACGACGTCGACGCTGACGGCATCATCGATCTCGTCAGCCATTTCGACGTGAGGGAGGCGGGCCTCGCCGTTGGCGACGAGTGGGCCTGCGCGACCGGTCAGACGTTCGACGGCCGCGTTTTCGAAGGTTGCGACGAGATCCGCACCCTGCCTTGATTTTGATTCGAGCCGCGTGCCTTCTTCGAGGCCGCGCTAGCGGCCGCGGAACTTCGGCGGGCGTTTTTCGAGGAACGCCTGCACGCCCTCTCGATAGTCGGCGCTCGCGAGACAGACCCGAATGGATTCTTCGACGAGCCGGGCGTCGCGCGTTTCGGGCGCGCGGCCGAGTTCGCGCAGGACGAGCTTGGCGCTGCGCAGGGTGAGCGGCGCGTTGGCGGCGATCGTCGCCGCGACATCGCGCACGAAGGGTTCGAGTTCGGCCTTCGGCAGCACGTTGTTGACCAGGCCCACGCGCAGGGCTTCCTCCGCGCCATAACGTCGCGCGGTGAAGAGCATCTCGGCGGCGGTCGACGGCCCGACGAGCTGCGCCAGGTGCTCGACTCCCTCGGCCTCGTAACCGAGGCCGAGCTTCGCCGCGGGGATGCCAAACTGGGCGTCCTCGGCCGCATAACGCAGATCTGCGTGAAGCGCGATTGCCGTGCCCCCGCCGACGCAGAATCCGTGGATCATCGCGACGACCGGCTTGGCGGATTCGGTCAGGGCTGCGAACGCGCGGCCGGTCAGCGCCGCGTATTCCGCAGCGCGCTCCGCGTTGCGGGATTCCTCGAATTCGGAGATGTCGGCACCCGACACGAACGCCACGTCCCCCGCACCGCGCAGCACGATTGCGCGCACCTCCTGGTCGCCGTCGAGCTCACCGACTGCAGCGGGGATCGCGTCCCACATCGCGCTGTTGATCGCGTTGCGCCGCTCGATCTGGTCGAAGATCAACCAGCCGATCGCACCGTCTCGCTCTAGCCGTATGCGTCCACCCATTGGATCCGAACGCCGACCTCCATCGGTTGCGTGTTGCGGCGAGATCTTCTCCGCCGCGCGCATTCTGCCGATTGTGGGTGAGTAGAGTAGCTTCACTGCCTCGAGCGCCAGAGGCGTGGTTGCGCTCCTTCCCTCAATATTGATGGAGGGAGCACGAGTACCCAAAGAATCGGCAGGAGAAGCTGGGATTTTGGCAGGGCCCGATCGCCGGTGATGCCTTCGAGTCGCGAGGCGGCTGCGAATTGGCCCCGTGGGGGGCGCCGCCTCAAGGGCGCCCGCGCGACTCTCCCGTCACGATCGCGCGCGCGATGATGTGGGCGAGGCGCAGGGGCTCGGGGAGGTCCGACTTCCCGATCGTCGCCTTCACGAGCGAAGTCGTCGATTCGAAATCGCCGCCCGCCACCGACGCATAGATGCGTCCGTTGATACACTGCGCGCGCGGGGCGCGCTCGAGGATTGCGCGTCGGTGCGCGAGGCCGGCCGACTCGAGGGCTTCGATCAGGCGCGCGTCGCCGGGTTCGCGTCGGTTGACGATTGCGACGGGCACCCCCAACCGCTCCGCGAGCGCGCGAACGTCGATCACCGCGAGTCCGGCGATCGTGATCCCGCCGAAGAAGATTCCCTGGAGCGCGGGCCTCACGCGCAGCCCATCGATCCAATCGGCGAGAAAGTCGGCGACGTCTTCCCCGTCGACGGGGAATTCGGTCACCGACACCGCCTCGACGAGGTCTGATCCCTCCATCGTGACTCCCACGAGTGGTACGGACCGACTGACGCCCTTCTCGAAGGGGCCGTCGTCCACGCCCAGCACGTGTGGCCGGTGAGATTCGAGCATCGTCCGACAACGTTGGCTCGAATTCACAGGTCGCGCCAGCGACCGGGCGCGCTCCGCCGTCGATTCAGCGCCGGCGAATTGCCCCGTCTCGCTTGGCCTGGCGAAACGCCTGACGGCCCGGGATGCCGTTCACCCCGCCGCCTCCGTGGCTGCCGCTCGACGCGTTGTAGAGGCCGCGAATCGGGGTGCGGAAATCCGCGTAGCCCGGCGCCGGACGCATGTGGAACAACTGGTCCAGCGAAATCTCGCCGTGGAAGATGTTGCCGCCGATCAATCCCAGATCCTGCTCCATGTCGTAGGGCCCGAGCACCTGGCGATCGATCACGGAGCGCTTCAAGTTCGGTGCGAACTCGGTATACAGGTCGATGACGCGATCCGCGTAGGCCTCGAGTTCTTCGCGATGCGGCGATTGGCTCCACTCGTGCGGAACGTACTGCGTGAACATCGAGAAGAAGTGAATTCCCTCGGGTGCGAGCCTCGGATCGAGCGAACTCGGAATCGAGCCCTCCACGAAGGGCGCGGTCGAGCCGCGCCCTTCGATGTGCGCATCCTGGAAGGCGCGCTCGATGTAGCGCGGTGAGAAGCACAGGTTGATCGAGCCCGTGTGGTGCCGCTGCAGCTGGGTTCCGGGCGCGAACTTGAAGTCGGGCAGCTCCGAGAGTGCCGCGTTGATCTTGACCGTTCCCGAGCGCGTCTTGTAGCGCTCGATGTCGCGGACGAACTCGGCCGGCAGCGCATCGCGCTCGATCATCTGAAGGAAGGCGAGTTTCGGGTGGACGGCACTCACCACCAAGGGCGCGCGAAACTCCTCGCCGCTCTCGAGCGCCGCGCCGACCACCCGGTCGCCCCGCGTCATGATCTGCGCGACGCGCGCATTCGTGCGCACCGCGGCACCCGCACTCTCGGCAGAACTGCGAATCGCAGCCGACACCGCCCCCATGCCGCCCTGCGGATAGCCCCAGGAATTCACCTCGCCCTCGCCCACGTCACTGATCGCGTTGTGGAGCAGTACAAATGCGGTTCCGGGCCCGTCTGGCCCGCTCCAGGCGCCGATCACGCCGACTCCGGCGATGGTGGCCTTCACCGCATCGGACTCGAACCACTGGTCGAGCAGATCCGTGATGCTCATGGTGAACAGACGGGTCAGGTCCGCGACGCCCCGCGCGCCGAGCTTGCGCATC
>JAFDBP010000261.1 GCA_019313245.1 Deltaproteobacteria bacterium | reverse complement strand
GTGAGCGAGGAGGTCTCGTCTTCGAATGACTCCAAGCATCTCGAGCCTGCTCTCAGGCGGCGCAGGTGGCGCCTGAGTTGAAATTCGCCCCGCACGAGTAAAGTCCTGTCGATTGTACCGGTTTGACGATTGGCTCGGAACGCTAAAAAGCCGCTCCTTTACCGATGCGCGCTCCCGTTGGCTGCTTCTTGCCAGAAAGATCGAGCGGGGTCGACTGTCAACACCAGAGACCCGCGGGGAGAGGGATGGGGCGGTGTGCCGTCGGGGTGCGGGACTGAGACTGGGAAAGTCAAGCTGCATTTTCGGCGAGGGTTGATGATCGGCATCCGGTTGAGTTCGCTCGATTGCGCACGATAACTGCCCATTTCGAGACGTTTTCGAGCTTTTGTCGTTCAGCTTCACGTCGATCATCGCGATGTCACACTGACAAGCCGGATCCTACCTGGGATCGTGTCAATCGATTTGTCGGCAATTCTTGAGCCCGGTCCAAACTCGGCTGACGCCGGGCCGGATCCTCGATCTCGGCGACTTCCGCAGAGCCGCGCGCAGCTGCGCACCTGCTCGACGATCGGTGCGCAATGGGGCATGTGGCCACACCTGCACCAATCCTCCCCGGCGGGTGTCGCTCAACAGCGTGCGCGAAGAGTGCGACGCCCGATCTTTCGCAGCCATACCCGCGACCATCGCTTGCGAGACGCTCGTGGCGCGAGATAGTCTCAACGCGCTCGCAACCCGACTCATTGTTCCTCCCAGCCGCCGCAATTCGCAGCCGCTCGGGACGATCGCCTCAGCCGGCGAACCGGCAGAATCACTCGGAAGATGCCGAACCTGCGCGAGGACCTGGACGCATTCATCCGCAACGCGCAGCGGGAGTGGCGCTTCGTGCTCGCGACATTTGCGGCTTCGGGTGTCGGCTACCTGGGTTCCAGTGCGGCGCCCGTGATCGTGAGCGCGTTGATCGAGTCGGGCCTGAACCACCAGCAGGCTGGTGACCTCGGAACGATCGAGCTGATGACGCTGGCGCTGACGACGTCGCTGGTGATGCCGTACGTGCCGCGCGTGTCACACCGCCGGCTGGCCATCGTCGGGGCGCTGCTGGCCGCGACGGGTCTCTTGATCTCCGCACTGAGCGTCGCGTATTCGACGATGATCATCGGGCGCCTGCTCACCGGAATCGGATCCGGGATCGCAATCTCGGGGGCGAACGCCGCGGTCGCCGCGCGCGAGGACGCCGAGCGCATCTTCGCCATCATCTGGACCGGCGGAGGGGCGATCACCGCGATGCTGTCGGTCAACCTGCCCAAGGTGGTGACCGGCGGAAACTACGCGATGGGCTTCGGCACGCTGCTCGTGCTTTGCGTCGTTGCCTTGCCGTTCATCCGCTGGGTTCCGCCGCGCCCCGCCTCGTACGGGCAAGAGTCGGCCGAGGAGGGCGCAGACGAAGCGGACGCCGGCAGCACGCTGAGCGTTTTCGGACTCCAGGCCCTGCTGGTCATCGCCGGAACCTTCATCTACGCCGTGGGCGAGCAGGCCGTCTGGCAGTTCGCCTACACGATTCCGGTCGAAGCGGGAATCGACGAGGATCTCGTGGGGCCGATCCTCGGCTTCACCACCGTGATGGGTCTGAGCGGCGGCGCGATCGCGGCCTGGCTGGGAACGCGACTGGGCCGGATCTTCCCGGTCGTGATCGGAACGCTGGCCTGCCTGGGTGGGCAGTGGACCTTCCTCAGCGCCGCGAACCCGTGGGTGCTGGCGGGCGGCGGGCTCTTCTGGGGGCTCGGCTTCTATTTCGTGTCACCCTTCCAGATCGGGCTCGCGGCCGCGATCGATCGGCGCGGGCGCGTCGCCGTGGCGACCGGCGGTTCGATGAACTTCGGTTACGCGCTCGGGCCCACGATCGCGGGGCGGATCATCCACCACGTGAATTCGGAAGCGCTCGTCTACGTGATCGTCGCGATGACGCTGTCCTCGTTGTTCTTGTTGCTGCCCGTCGCGATCCGCGCGGATCGGGACGAGAGAGGCGATTGAAGCTGCGTCGCGCTTCTCGCCCTCAGCCGATCTCCGCCAGCGTCCGTTTGAACAGCTCGACCGAGTTGATCTCAATTCCCAACAGCGACGCGATCTTCGCCTTCGCGAGGATTCCCTTGGGGCCGCCGGCCCTCGCCGTAACGACGCCGATCCCGAGTTCCTCCCGAAGCGGATACATCACGTCCTCGTTCGTCAGGTCCAGAATTGATACACCCAACTTCTCCGCCACATACTGTTTGGCTTCCGGCAATTTCATCTTTTGGGTCATCTGCATCCAGGCCACCAGATCTCCAGAGGCCCGAATGCCGCCCATGCCGGCCGCCATGATGTGAGCGATGGGCATACCGAACGTATCGCCTACACCCAGCTACAATCCGTCCGCCTTGCCGATCATGGCCAGCGCCTTGGCCGTTCAGGTCACGCAATCGATCGGCGTCTCCAGTAGCATCGGAATTCCGCACACCCCCATCCCCACGTTGGGATGCACGGGAATCTTGGCCTCCGCCACCGTGTGCTTCACGAAAGTGGTCGCCCTGGAGAGGTTCCACGGTGTCGTCTTCGACGTGTTGACGTTGACCGCGACGCCGAAGATGTCGGCCCCCGCATCCTCCACGATCTTCACCTGGTCGTGTGGGAACATCCCCGCCAACTGCTCGCCGTCGAAGGTCATCTTTCCGTGCATACCCAGCACGAACTCGGACGCCATACCGACGATCAGGGGCATGTTCGGGCAGGACTTCTCGAGTGCCCGCACCGCCTCGAGGGCGGCGTAGAAATCCGCGTCGCCTGTGGAAGCGACGGTATCGAAATTCAAGCCCTCGCATCCCATTTCGTTCAGCCGCTCGCCGACGAAGATCATGTCATCCTTGAGCGCTTCTGCCGCGTCTTCCTGAGCCTTGCGGGCCTCGTCGATCTTGCCCTGGGGCATCAGCTCCGCAAAGTTCGGATACGGTCCGTCGGGCTGGAAGTAGAGCCCCAGATTCGGCAGCGCGCCGTAGAAGAGCGGGATCGTCATCGAAAGCATCCGCGTGTATTGGGACTGCATTTCGTTGTCGATGATCGCCTTGACCGGCTTGAAGCTGAAATCCTCGGATCCGGTGCACGCGGTGTCCGCGGCGGCCCCACGCTCGTAGGCGAGAAGGCAGGCGAGGCGATCCATCGGCATCCCCGCTCCGCCATCGGCCTCACTTCTCACGAGGCCGTCGGCGATCGCGTCGTCGGTGACGACGAGTTCTTCTCCAGGCGGCACGCTGACGATCCTTCCGGGCTCCGCGAAGATCTCGAAGAGTTGGTCGAGCTCGGAGGCCTCCAGCTCGGGAATCTTCCCCTTGGCGGCGGCATCCCGGGTTCCATCGAGCAGCTCCCGCCTGACTTCCCCCTCGTCGAGTTCGACCCTCTCGCCGTCCCCCATTCGCGTGAGTATTCCGCCACCCATTCCCACTCTCCTCGTTTCCTCGCGCGCCCTTTGGCAACCGCCCGGACACCAGCAGACTCTAGAGGCCCGAGGCCTGAATGACCAACGAACCGCGGAGAGTTCGCCGATCCGATGGCAGCGTTCCCGGAGTCCGGCTGATGCTGCTCCGCGCGGTTTCAGCCGCGTTCTTCGCACCTGCGGGGATTATCTCTGCATCCGGGACCGCTCTCGATTCTCGGGCCGCGTCGCGAAAATCGTCTATGTTCTCGTGCTGGAATGAAAAACCAGGCTGGAGTGACCCGATCGCTCAGTGATCACCAGCTGGGTCATTCGCCAGGGAGGCCAACGATGGCGTATTTGAAATCCACCCTGTTGAGTCAATCGGAACAAGATCTCATTCACGATCAGAGTGTCGAATGCCTGCAGGAAGTGGGTATCCAGGTGGACAGTGAGTCCGTGCTGGAACTACTCGAGAAAGAAGGCGCGTCCGTCGATTACGAGAATTACCGGGCCAAACTCCCCGCAAAGATGGTCGATCGGGCTATCGAGAGTGCCCCAAAGGAATTTACCTTGTGTGGCCGCGACCCGGAGCACGATCTCGAGCTTCCGACCAGAAGCTATCCGTATGCCACCACGAACGGGCTCTGCCCTTTCATCAATGATTTTGAAACAGGAGAATATCGCTACGCCACCAGAGCCGACATTGCGCGTTTTACGAAGTTTGGAGATGCAATCGATTCAGTCGATTTTCTCTGGACATCGCTATCGGCAACCGATGTTCCGCCCCATGTCGATCCCCTCCACACATTGTGGGCGACCCTGCAGAATACGACCAAACACGTTCAATGCGTCACCGTGCAATCTGCAGAAGCCGCCAGGATACAAATCGAGCTGGCCGCTCTGGCTGCAGGCGGCAGAGAGGAGCTGAAGAAACGCCCGATCCTCTCCACGGTAGTCTGCCCGATTTCGCCGCTCTTTTTCGAAAGGCAAGCGATCGAATCCCAGGTCGAGTTCGCCCGCGCGGGCGTCCCGATCGTCAGTCTCGCCATGCCGAGCGGCGGCATGTCCGCGCCCGTTACCATCGCGGGGATGATGCTGACCGCAAATGCGGAAAACCTCGCCAGCCTCGTGATCACACAGGCTGCGGCGCCAGGAGCCCCCCACCTCTTCCGCACGGAATCGACGCCGATGAACATGGTGGATGGAAGTTTCAACTACGATGCCCCTGAATTTGGCCTGATCTTTTCCGGGATGGGGCAAATGACCAGAAGGTATCGCCTGCCATCTTTCACCGGGGATTTCGCCGCATTTCGAGTCGATGGAGATAAACGCGACACCATGTTCGCATCCTTCATCATGTATTGCGCGTCTTCCAGCCACACCGACATCGTTGCCGGCCTCGGGGCGATCGACGACTCGAAGGGGGTTTGTTACAAGCAGTTGCTCGTCGACGCATATACGTGGGAGTGCTGCCGCAAATACCTCGAGCCGGTCGATGTCACCGAAGAGAAGCTCGGTCTCGACGCACTCCGGGATATCGGGCCTCGAGGAAATTTTCTGACGCATGCCCATACGCGTAAATACCTCAGGCGCGAGCTCATCCAATTGGATCCGGGCAAGCGCGAGTTTCTCGAATTAAAAAAAGAGGAACAGTCAGAGAAGTCCGGGGAGCTCGTCACCGAGATTCTCGAGAAGCACCGGGTGACACCTCTGGACCAATCCATCCTCAAAAAAGGCGATGACATCATCGAGGCGTATGAACAGAAATCCGCGTAGCGAGACCTCTCCTGAAGAACTCGACGAAGCGGAGCCTCGGGCGGCTCGGCGCTTTTAGATCCCGCTCGAATCCGAGGCGGCAGGATCGCGCCAAATCGCCTCGCCGGGCTCATCGGGCCCAAATCCAGAAAGGAAAGTGGGGAAATGGCGATTCCGAAAACGCTCTTGTTGAACAAAGCGGAAGAGGACTTGATTCACGAGAAGAGCGTTGAATGCCTGAGGGAAATCGGCGTCCGAGTAGACAGCGAGCCCGCGCTGGAATTACTCGAGAAGAGAGGCGCGTCGGTCGACCACGAAAACCAGATCGCCAAGATCACCGAAAAGATGATCCATGAGGCGCTCGAAGCGGCGCCGAAGAAGATCATCCTCCATGGCAGAGACCCGCAGAACGATCTCGAGATCCCGGTCTCCAATGCTCCTCTCTCGGCAATGAACGGCTGTGCGCTCTTCGTGATGGACAAGGATACGGGTGAATACCGCAGCAGCACCGCCAGAGACGCGGCCGATATCTCGAAGCTGACCGATGGCCTCGACGGTATCGACATCATGTGGCCGGCGGTCTCCGTAACCGACATGCCACCTCAGGCCCAGGCGCTCTACGAGCTGTGGATCTCGCTGCAGAACTGCTCGAAACACTTCCAGGGTGACGCTCTCAACGGCGCCCACAATGCGCGAGCACAGATCGAAATGGCGGCATTGATCGTCGGAGGGGAAGAAGAGCTGAAGAGGCGGCCGATCATCTCGATGGTCGCTTGCCCGCTTGCCCCGTTGTCTTTTGAAAAGGGAACAATCGAAGCTCAGGTCGAATACGCTCGCGCGGGCGTTCCGATCGTTTCCACCTCGGTTTCGATCGGCGGCCTGACTGCCCCGGTCACCGTTGCGGGCATGATGCTGAATTCCAACGCCGAGAACCTGGCCAGCCTCGTCATCACACAGGCTGCATCTGCAGGGGCGCCTCACATCTATGGAGCGGAGTCGAGCCCGATGAACATGAGGACGGGGACCTTCAATTACGATGCCCCCGAATTCGGATTGACCTATTGCGGAATGTCGCAGATGGCCAGGCGATACAATCTGCCGGCTTCCACGGGCGACTTCACGGGTTTTCGAATCTCCGATGATCGAAAGGAAACCCTGTTCGGCGCTTTTTCGCGCTGTTTTGCAGCCTCTTCTCACACGGACATCGTGACGGGCCTGGGCTCGATCGATGACGCCAAGGGCATCTGCCCCAAACAATTGCTGATCGATGCCCACACATGGGAATGCTGCCGCAAGTATTTCGGGACGATCGAGATCAACGAGGAGAAGCTCGCCCTCGACATCATGAAGCAGGTGGGCCCCCGAGGCACATTTCTCGACCATCGGCACACCTTCGAAAATTTCAGGAATGAGCTGATCTCGTGGGATGGGGAGATCTACGATCTCCTTACGCTGGAACGCGACGAACAGCTGGAGCGCGCCGGCGAACTCGTAAACGGGATTCTCGAAGAACACCAGGTGACGCCTCTAGACGAGTCCATCGTGGCAAAGGGCTACGAGATCATCGAAGCCTATGAACGGAAACATGCCGACGAATAGGCGTTTCGATACCAGAAGCGCTTCATCCGGGTCGAAACTCGCCATGCCGATCCGGAAGTCCAGCTCGGCGAGCCCGGGTGCGAACTTGCGCGAATTCGCGCTCATCGAACCCTGACGAAATCCAGCTTCAATAGCTTTCCGCAGGGTCGGAGCGCAGCGCTCAATCGAGCGACTGGGAAACGGGGCCTTCCCGATTGGCATCTCGGGTGCCCATGACGCTAATCTGAAGGCGTGCCCCCCGCTGGTGTTGGGGCGCATTCAAACCGACGCATTCATGGCGGTCTCTGACGAAATGGTTCGAAAGCCCTGCTAGCGTGACCGAGCATTCCGACGATATCATGCGCGCGGTCGCGGAGCGCGCGCTCGAGCTGTGGAGCCTCGGCTCCGCGCGGCTCGAGTTGATCTCGCGCTCCGAGAACGTGGTCTTCCGCGTCGACAACGCTCGCGGCGAGACCTTCGTGCTGCGGGTGCATCGCCCGGGCTACCACACGCTGGCCGAGCTGAACTCCGAACAGGCCTGGAACGACGCACTTCGGTCGGCCGGGATCAGCGTCCCACACCTGCGTCGGACTCGCGCGGGGGAGTACTACGCCATCGTCGAGGTGCCCGGAGTGGCAGAGACGCGCCACGTGAGCGTCGTCGACTGGTTCGAGGGCGTCACCATGTTCGATCTGATCCAGTCCGAGTCCGACGACGAGATCCAGGCGACGCACTTCGAGCAGCTGGGCCACCTGATGGCGCGCATGCACAACGCGACCGAGCGCTGGAAGCCACCCGCCTGGTTCGAGCGGCACGCGCTCGACGCCGACGGGCTGATGGGCGACGCGCCCTTCTGGGGGCCGTTCTGGGAGTCCTCGCTGTTCACGAAAGCTCAGCGCCGCACCCTGTTGGAGGCGCGCGGCGTGCTCCACGCGAAGTTGTCGACACTGCGCAAGGATGCAAAGTGCTATGGCATGATTCACGCCGACCTGGTCCCCGTGAACGTGCTGGTAAACGGGGACGAACTGCACGCCATCGACTTCGACGACGCCGGCTTCGGCTGGTTCATCTTCGAACTCGCCGTGGCGTTGGTCGACTACGCGGACGGGCCCCACCACGAAGTATTCCGCGACGCACTGGTCGCGGGCTACCGCATGGAGCGCGAGCTCGAAGACGAATGGCTGGAACTGCTTCCGACGCTCCATCTGGTGCGCGCCCTTTCGATCATGGGCTGGGCCCACGAACGCCCGGAGATCGATTACGTCGACGACGTCTACGGGCTGGCCGAGTGGATTGCGCAAAATCTCGAGGATCAGATTTGAAGTCGCGCTGCGTCCGCAGGGGGGGCAGCCAGAGTGCGAGAACGCAGCCGGGTAGCGCGCCCGATGCCTACCCGATTGCGAAGTACGCCACATAGGCGAATACCGCCCAGCAGCCGATCCCACCGACGAGCAGCGCGCGCTGCCAGCTTTGGCGTGCCAGCGTGTCGTAGCCCGATGCGGCGAGCGCGCCGAAGCAGGGGAGGAAGCCGAGCAGGTAGGTCGCCTTGATCGAGCTGAACGTCGGCACCGTCAGCGAGATCCAGATGACGGCGATGAGCCCCAGGAAGAGCGACACCGCACAAAACGTGAGTCCGTCATTCTCGCCGCGAGCGGCGCGCGCGATGGCTCGTCCGGCACCGAGCAGAATCAACGCGAGAGGGAACAACCCGAGCCACGCGCCCGCGAGCATGGGAGCGAAGTTCCACGGCGGTAGAATCTCGAGCGTCTTTCCGCTGAGCATCCCGTCGAGCCACATCGTCGAGTGAAGCCCATCCCACAGCCCGTTGGTGCCCGCGTAGATCGGGCGCGTGAGCGACTCGCCGAACGAGAGATACTGCTCCCAGGTGCGGTAGCCGGGATCCTGCCACCACGAGATTCCGCGCGCTTGATCCCAGCCGCCCACGAATGGATGCCCGAGTCGGATCCAGTTGCGGATGTAGTACCAACCGCTGACGAGCGCGCAGACTCCGCCGACGCGCGCAATCGCGGCCGCGACCGCGCGCCACGAAGCGCCGGCCTGCCGAAGTGCGGCGATGCCTGCGGCGAGCAACGGAGGCACCAGCAAGAGAACGCTCACCTTCGTGAGCAGACCGAGGCCCAACGCGAGACCGAGGCTGAGCTGCTTGCGCGTGTCGATCGCGAGCGCTGGATTTCGAAGCGCCTCGACGCCGAGCGCGATCGCCCACGCCGACCACATGGCGGCCAGCGGTTCGTTGCCGAGGCTCTGGGAGAAGAAGAGAACCATCGGCAGGAATCCACCGACACATGTCGCGATGGTTCGAAGATCCGCTCGCTGCGGGAAGATCGCGCGCGACACGCGGTGGCAGAGCACGACCGTCACCAGTCCGCTCAGCATCGGAAGCAAGGCCAACGCGCGGAAGAACCAATCGCTCGACAGCATCCCGGACAGCGGCCGCGCGTACAATACGCTCAGCGCGTAGTAGAGCGGCGGCTGAAACATCTGCCATCCGTCGCTCGCGAGCGGAATTGCCAGATTCGCGTTCAGATACTCCATGTATTCGACGTGTCCGCGGGCGTCCATTCCCATCGCGGGTGGCAGTTTCGGCAGGTTGTTCAGCAGCAGCACGCACCACGCGAGCGCGATGAACGACGCGAAGAGCCCGGACGACCACTTCACCTCCGAGAGCGCTGCCGGCCGCCAGCGCCTCTCCCACGCGAGAGACAGGCCCGCCGCTGTCAAAAAGACGGCGGCGAGCCAGGGTGCGAGCGAGCCGAAGGCTTCGGAGACGCGCGGAAAGGTGCCCGTCAGCTCGGGCGCGGGGAGTTCGTCTGCGTCGAGCGCCGCGGCCCAGTCACCGCCGCCGAATCGCGAATTCCAGCCGCTCCCGGAGCGCAGCGCGAGCGCTTCGCAGTAGGCGAGCAGCAGTGGAGGACCCGCGGGATTGCTTACGACAAACTCGAGTTCGTGCCGCCCCGCGTCGAGATCGGCGGGCAGGGTCACGCGTCGTGAAACGCGCCAATTGATCTGTGGCTCGCGGGCCTGGTCGTCGTACAAGACGCGACCGTCGAGCTTCACCACGACCGCGCGCAGGGTCTGCAGGATCAGCTCCGGAGCGGGATCGCCCGACGGACGCTGGGCTGCGAGTTCGAACCCGACGCGAAATTCGGCCGTCCGAGACAGCGCGGAAGCGCCCCGCGCCTGGAGTTCGAGAGGTCGTGCAGCGCGAATCCAACGCGCTTCGGCTGGGTGGCGCAAGAAGAGGATCTGCGGATCGGTCTCGCTGCGCCACAGCATGCCGCCGATTGCGATCAGCCCCGCGAGCAAGAGCGCCGGCATCGCGATCGAGCGCTGGGGTGCGGAACCCGCGCGCCTCGGATCGAGCGAGGGCCCCGGCCGATCCCCTGGGTCAGCCATCGTACGCCTCCCTTGGGTTCAGCGCGTTTGGCAGATCGTGCGGGACGAGTAGCACGCTCGGATCGCGCGGGCGCGACGACTTCAG
>JAFDBP010000260.1 GCA_019313245.1 Deltaproteobacteria bacterium | reverse complement strand
CGACGAGAAGCTCGCCGCACAGGGCAAGGTTCACTTCACGACGATCTGCGCGGCCTGTCACGGTCCGGACGGAACCGGCAACCAGGCGATTGGTTCGCCGAATCTCACGGATGACATCTGGTTGCACGGGGGGCGGCTGGAGGACATCGAATATCAGGTCCGCAACGGCAGGAACAACCAGATGCCCGCACACGCAGAAATTCTCGAGCCGGAGAAGATCCACCTCCTCGCGCTCTACGTCTACAGCCTCTCGAATTCCCCGGATGGCGGGGACTGATCGGATCCAGCGATGCCAGTCACAGATGGCAGTGTTCGAGCCGGTTCCGACGAGCGAGCGCCGGCCGAGAACACCAATGATTTTCAGGTCGTTTCGCTCTACGAGCGCTGGCGCAAGATCCAGTATCTATGGGTCAAGGGTCGCTTCCAGAGCCTGAGGCGCTTTGCGCTCGGCGTGCTGGTGGCGGTCTTCTACATCGGGCCGTGGCTGCGCTGGGAGGGCCGGCAGGCGATCTGGCTGAACCTGCCGGAACGCAAGTTCATGTTCTGGGAGACGACGTTCTGGCCCCAGGATTTCGTGCTGCTCGCGCTGCTGCTCGTGATCGCGGCATTCACCCTCTTCGTGTTCACGGTGGCCGCCGGCAGGCTGTGGTGCGGCTTTGCGTGTCCGCAGACGGTCTGGACCCTTTGTTATGTCTGGATCGAGCGAAAGATCGAGGGGGGACGATACCAGCGCATCAAGCTCGATCAGGCGCCGTGGACTGCTGCAAAGTTTGCGAAGAAGGGTCTCAAATATCTGTGCTGGGCGGTTTTGGCGCTGTCCGTTTCGGTGACTTTCGTCGGCTATTTCACGCCGATCGAGGTGCTTCTGCGCGAAATTGCAGAGCTGACCGTCGGGCCCTGGGAAGCTTTTGCGATTTTTGGCCTGGCGGGCGCGAGCTTCTTGTTTTCGGGCGTGCTGCGCGAGCAGGTCTGTCTCCACATGTGTCCGTACGCGCGATTCCAGAGTGTCATGTTCGACCGGGACACGCTGATCGTGAGTTACGACGCCAGGCGCGGCGAGCCGCGGGGTGGGCGTTCGCGGCGGGTCGATCCCGACGCTCAGGGGCTCGGATCGTGCGTCGATTGCGGTCTCTGTGTCAGGGCCTGCCCGACCGGGATCGACATTCGCGACGGTCTTCAATACGAGTGCATTACCTGCGCGGCTTGCATCGACGTGTGCAATGGCGTGATGGACAAGATGGGTTACGCGCCAGATCTGATTCGCTTCAGCTCCGAGAACCAGGACGAAGGCGTTCCCAAGGCGAACAGGCGCTTGCGGTTGTGGAGCTACGCGGCGGTGCTGCTGACCGTGTCTGGCATTCTCGTCTTCGACCTAGCGACGCGCGTTCCCCTCGGGCTGGACATCATTCGCGATCGCGGGCGTCTCTACCGCGAGAGCTGGGATGGCTCGGTCGAAAACACCTACACTCTGCTGATCAGGAACATGGAACAGCATCCGCACACGTACGAGATCAGCGCGGAAGGGGAGATACCGCTGCAGTATTCAGGCGTGAAGAGGGTCGAAATCGAGGGCGGAAGCCAGGTGTCGATTCCGATCAGTCTGATGTCCGCACCGGGGGCTGGCGGTGCGCCGAATTCGAGTGTCGAGTTCACGGTCGAGAAGGTTGGCGAGCCGGTCCGCTCGGTCACGAAGGAGAGCCGTTTTCTGAGACCGCTCGAATCGATTTCTGAGTCGGGGAGTTCCGGGGATGCGTGACTCCGATCCGAAGGCCGGACTTCCGTGGTATCGGTTCTTCTGGCCGTGGTTCATCGTCGTCCTGATCTCGGCATCGATGGCTGGAGCCGTGGCGACCGTGGTGATCGCGTATTCGAACCAGGACTCGCTCGTCAGTGAGGCCTGGTATGAGAGCGGAACGCGGATCAACCGCCGCCTCGAGTCCGAAACGAATGCGCTGCGGAGGTCGATTCGCGCTGAACTGAGGATCGACGATACGACCGGTGAAGTGCGCGTCGAGTTGACGGGTGAGGGTGTCGCGAGCGTGCGCGAGCTGGTGCTGCATTTCAGCCATCCGACGCGGGCAGCGAGCGACCGGTCCGTCTCGCTTTCTCGGCCGGATGCGGGTTCCTTCCGAGGGCAGTTGGACGCGCGGCTCAGCGGGCGCTGGTATGCGAGCCTCACTCCTCCGGAGGCGGCGTCGACGGACGCCGCACCGGTGCCGGAGGCTGCGCCCGCTGCAGCCGACGCCTGGCGCTTGTCGACCACGCTGTACCTTCCGTCAGCGGAGCCACTGATCATGGGTGGTAGCGGATGAGCGCCGCGACCGCGCCCGCGGGTGCGGTGGAGGCGTGCTTCCACTGCGGTTTGGCGGTGCCGGCGGGTTCGTCTTATTCGGTCGTCGTCGACGGCGTCGAGCGCCCGATGTGCTGCCCGGGTTGCCGAGCGGTCGCGATGGCCATCATCGATCAGGGGCTCGACGACTACTATCGCCATCGCGAAGGCCACGGCGTCAATCCCGAGGCATTCAGCCCGATCTCTGCGGAAGAATCGCGATCCTTCGACGACGAGGAGATCCAGCGCGGTTTTACGCGCTGCGATCCCGACGGCATCAAGCGCGCGACGCTGTCGATCGAGGGGATCAGCTGTGCGGCGTGCGCGTGGTTGATCGAGCGCCAGCTCCGGCGCCGACCGGGTGTGATCGACGTCAGCGTTCACCTCGGTAGCCACCGCGCCCAACTCGCGTGGGATCCGTCGAAAGCGAAACTGAGCGAGTTGCTCGCGGCCGTGACCGAGGTCGGTTACCTCGCGCACCCATTCCAACCCGATCGCGAGGAGCAATACGCGTGCGATCAGCAGCGGCGGATGCTGCGCAGGCTCGGCGTGGCCGGGCTCGGCATGATGCAGGTGATGATGTACGCGGTCGGCCTGTACGCCGGCAGCTTTCAGGGGATCGACGACCGCTACCGCCTTCTGCTGCATTGGGTGAGTCTGATCGTCACGACGCCGGTGGTCTTCTACGCCGCCAGCCCCTTCTTCACCAATGCGCTGAGGGATCTCAGGAGCCGTCAACTCGGAATGGACGTTCCGGTGGCGATCGCCATCGGCGGTGCGTATCTGGCGAGTGTGGGGTCGATGTGGCGCGGCGCAGGGGAGGTCTATTTCGACTCCGTCTGCATGTTCACCTTCTTCCTTCTGCTGGGTCGCTATCTCGAAGCGCGCATGCGCCGCCGCTCCGACGAATTTTCGCGCCGCCTGTTGCGCGGCGCGCCTCGAACCGCGCGGCGCATCGGCCCGACCGGAGAGGAAATCGTCGCCTGCCGCCTGCTGGTGCCGGGTGATTGGATACGCGTTCGGGAGGGCGAGGTGATCCCGGCCGACGGCGTGATCGTGGAGGGGCGCAGCGCCGTCGATGAGGCGCTGCTGACCGGCGAGCCGCTGCCCCATCCGCGCTTGCCCGGCGATCCGGTGATCGGCGGCAGTCAGAACATCGAGAGCCCGCTCGTGATATCGGTCACGCGCACCGGAGCGAACAGTACGCTCGCTTCCATCGTGGCGCTGCTCGACCGCGCGCAGGCGGAGCGCCCCGCGACCGTGCGCGCCGCAGACCGGGCGGCGCGAATCTTCGTGGCGGTGGTTCTCGGATTGACGGCCGCCGTGACCTTCTACTGGTGGCACGCGCAGCCGGATCGAGCTTTCGCGATCGGGCTCGCGCTGCTCGTGTCGACGTGCCCGTGCGCGTTGTCTCTCGCGACTCCGGCCGCGCTGGCCGCCGCCACCAACGGCCTGGCCCGCACGGGTTTGCTGGTTTCGCGAGGGCACGTGTTGGAGGGGCTCGCGCGCATCAGTGACTTCGTCTTCGACAAGACCGGAACGTTGACGCGAGGCGAACTCGAACTGGTCGCAGTCCGGCCACTCGGAGCAGAGAGTGAGAGCGAGTGCGTGGAAATCGCGCGCGCTCTCGAAGAGCACTCGTCCCATCCGATCGCGCGGGCTTTTGCGCGCTGGAGCGGGCCGGAAATGAGGCGCGAAGATGGGTCGTCCCCAGCGCCGAAGACCTTCTGCTCGGAAACCGCCACGTCGACGGGATCGGGTTTATCGGGGCGAATTCGGGGCGTCGAGTACCGCATCGGGCGAGCCGACTGGGCGCTGTCGCTGATCCCCGGTGGGTCTGTGCCGACCTTCGACGAGGCGGATTGTGCCGTCTTGCTGGTAGGCGAGCGCGCGCCCCTCGCGTGGTTCGGATTTCGGGACGAGCTTCGGCCGGGTGCTGCGAGGTTGATCGAGCGCCTGCGACGCCGAGGGGTGCGTCCCCATCTTCTGACCGGCGATCCATCGCCCGGCGCCACCCGCGTCGCCGACCGCCTCGGCATCGAGCGCGCCCGCGGCGGCGCGAGCCCGGCGGAAAAGCTCGCCTACGTTCGGGACCTGCAGGCGAGTGGCGCCGTCATCGCGATGGCCGGAGACGGGGTGAACGACGCCCCCGTGCTCGCCGCCGCGCAGATTTCGATCGCGATGGGCGGGGGCAGCGATCTGACGCGGTCCCGCGCCGACTCCGTCCTGCTCGAAGACGATCTGGACGCCCTCGGCGACGCCGTCGCCTGGTCGCACAAGACGCGCCGCGTGATCCGGCAGAACCTCGCCTGGGCCCTGCTCTACAATCTCACGATCCTTCCGCTGGCAGGCATGGGCTGGGTTGCGCCCTACGCGGCGGCCATCGGGATGTCGCTGAGTTCGCTGCTGGTGGTCGGCAACGCGCTGCGGCTCGGTGACGTGCGGGTGTCGAAATGAACATCCTCTTCGTCTTGATTCCATTGGGGCTCGCGCTGCTCGGCCTCGCGATCTGGGGCTTCATCTGGGCGGTCAACAACGATCAATTCGAGGATCTCGATCGAGCGGCACACAGCATCCTGTTCGACGACGATCCGATTGCGCCCGAATCTTCCGATAAGCCCGGGGACGAGTCCGCGTGAATCCCGCCATGGAGCTGTCACTCGTGGGTGCCGCACTGCTGGGGTTGTTCGGCGGTCTGCACTGTATCGGCATGTGCGGTGGAATTTCCGCGAGCCTCGCGGGAGCGCTGCCCCAGCCCGTTACCGTGCGCGGCACGCTGCTCGCACAGTTCGGTTACAACGTCGGCCGGATCTTCAGTTATGCGGTTGCCGGCGCCCTCGCGGGGGGGCTTGGCTTGTCGGTTCTGGCTCTGCTGGGCCCGATTGGAACCACCGCTCTGCGCGTGCTCGCCGGCCTCTTCCTCGTCGCCGCGGGTCTCTATCTGTCCGGTTGGTGGATGGGAATGTTGCGCGTCGAACAGCTCGGGGCGAGAGCCTGGCGCCACATCGCACCGTTTGCGAAACGGCTGGGACCCCTCGACCGACCCTGGAAGTTGGTGGCGCTCGGAGCGATCTGGGGCTGGCTTCCTTGTGGCCTCGTCTACGCAGCACTGGCGGGTGCGATCGCCGCGGGCGGCGCACTGGAGGGCGCGCGTTGGATGGCCTGTTTCGGTCTCGGCACGCTGCCGACCATGCTCGCCGCGGGCGCTTTTTCGAACACGCTGGTGGGCTTCGTCAATCGCGGTCGGGTGCGCTGGGCGGTGGGCGCGTTGGTGATCGGCTTCGGCCTCTGGACGATCGCCGCCGCGACGTTGATGGGGCACGCGGGTGAAGGGGGTCACGCCGCTCACTCTGCGATTCAGATTCCGACCGCAATCGATCTCGCGCGCAGCCGTTGAATTCTGCGGCTAGAATGCCCGTTGCAGGGTTGAATCCAGATCGTCGCGGTTCTCGCAGCCGTAGGAGTGCCGTTCGACGGAGCGATCTGCGGAACTGATCTGCGGATCCAGGGGATGCGCGGTAGCTGGAATCGCCGCCCCGGCGCAGACAAACGCAGGAGGGAAGGGAATGAGTCGGTCCGAAGAATCGCACGACAGCCGGATTGCGATGAGATGGGGTGTGTTCTCGGCAGTGTCCATCATGATGGCACTGCTCGTCAGTTGCGGTGCAGAAGAGCGATCCGATGTGGCCACCGATGGCTCCGAATCCGCAACTGAGGCGGCTGAGCCCGAAACCCAGGCGGCTGCGCTGGGACTTGACCGCAGCGCGCTTCGCGAGCGAGCGAAAGCCATTTTTGGCACGCTCCCGGCCGAAGCCGCGAATCCGAACAACGCCATCACGCCTGCGAAGGTCGAGTTGGGTCGGGTACTCTACTACGAGCCGCGGCTCTCGAAGAACCACGACGTTTCCTGCAACACCTGCCATCTGCTCGATCGCCACGGCGTCGACGGCAAGCCGACTTCGACCGGTCACCGCGAACAGGTCGGCGGTCGCAACGCGCCCACCGTCTACAACGCCGCTCTCCACATCGCGCAATTCTGGGACGGGCGCGCGGCGGATGTCGAAGAGCAGGCCAAGGGGCCCGTGCTGAATCCGATCGAGATGGCGATGCCGTCGGAAGCGGCCGCGGTGGCGGTACTGGAGTCGATCCCGGGTTACGCGCCGCTCTTCGAAGCGGCATTTCCCGGGGCGGAGAAACCCATCAGCTACGACAACATGGCGAACGCCATCGGCGCTTTCGAGCGCAAGCTCCTGACACCGAGCCCGTTCGATGCATTCCTGTCCGGCGATGACGACGCGCTCAGCGACGAACAGCTCGCGGGGCTCGATAGGTTCATTTCGGTCGGTTGTATCGCGTGCCACCAGGGGCCGGCCATCGGCGGTGGCCTCTATCAGAAGCTCGGTGTCATCAAGCCGTATCCGACCGAGGATCCCGGGCGCAAGGAGATCACGGGCGACGAGGCGGACCTGCGGGTGTTCAAGGTTCCGTCTCTGCGCAACATCGCGAAGACGGGCCCCTACCTTCACGACGGATCGATTCAGGATCTCGACCAGATGGTCCGCGTCATGGCCGAATATCAGCTCGGCATTCCGATCGAAGATTCCCAGGTCAAGGCGATCATCGCATTTCTCGGGTCGCTCACGGGCGAGGTGGATCAGGAGTTGATCGCGATGCCCGAGTTGCCGCCGAGCGGTCCGAACACGCCCGCTCCCGATCCGAGCTGAGGATTCGCCAGCTGGCGCTCGCGGACCGCACGGGCTGCGAGCGCCGGCGGGCCGGTTTGGAGTCGAGCGATCAGCGGATGTAGTAGCTGAGGGCGTTGGGACTGAAACCGCGCGGGTCCGTGGTTTCCCCGAAAATCGGCGGAGTCTGTTCGTTGTCGAGCCCCGAGACGAGGTAACGGCGCGCCTTCAGATCGTGGTAGACCTCCAGCGTGCTCCAGTGCACCGGCACCTCGTAGAAATTGATCGCGTGTGCTTCGGCCACCCGCCACAGCTCGCCATCCAGATCGTAGAGATCGGCGGCTGCGATCTGCCAACTGTCCTCATCGACGTAGAAGACACGGCGAGAGTAGGCGTGTTTCTCGTCGCTCTTGAGTCGACCCTCGACCACCCAGACCCGGTGCAATTCGTAGCGCGCAAGATCCGGGTTGATGTGGCGGGTGAGCAGGATGTCTTTCGGTGAATACGCGTTGCTGTTGAGCCGGTAGGCGTTGTAGGGGATGTAGATCTGGCGTTTCCCCAGCAGCTTCCAGTCGAAGCGGTCCGGCGGCCCGAGAAACAATTCGGCGTCATCGACGGTTCTCAGGTTGTCCGAATTGGGCGCCGGAAAATCGTATGCGACGAAGGGGTTGCGAACGACACGTCGGAGAGATTGTCTGTAGGACCAGACCTTTCGCGGATCGCGGGTCTGGTTGATCGTCTCGATCCCCAGCGTGCCATTTCCCGCGAGCAACGCGGGCGCAATGATCTTGGATTTGATCGCGAACATGATGTTCGGATATTTTCGCTTGAACGGCGTGTCGTGCTGGGAACCGTATGGGAAGCCGATTTCCTGGGCCGACAAAACGACCTGAAATTTCCCGCGCCGGGTCACCGCGGCCAGGCCGTTGCTGCGCTGAATGTAGACGCCTCGCCAGCGCAGATTGTGATTCCAGATCACCTCGACGCCGCTGTTGGGAATCGGAAACGGGGAGCTGACCTTCGCATTCTCGACCCCTCCCTTGCCCTCCATGATGACTCGCGCTCGTGTCGCATTCGCGGCGATCGCATCGTAGACCCAGCTCGGGTAGGAGGCCGAGCGCCGCGTCCGGTAGATGGGCATACGCCAGGTTTCGGGATGGGTGCGCAAGAGCGCCTTCTGGCCTTCCGTCAGGTGGGGTGCGTGCTGTTCCCAGTTTGAGGCGTCGATCGTGAAGAGCACGGGATCCTGAGCGAACGGGTCGGGATGCGAAATGCCCGGGTCATAGTCGGGCGGCAGCGCGGTGATGCCGCCGGTCCACTCGGGAATGGTTCCCTCGCTGTTTCCGGCCCGTTCTGCACCGACCGGCGTGAGGTCTGTGCCGAGTCGCTTCGCCTCTTCGGCAGCCACCTCTGCGTTCGCGGGTAGCCAGGCGAATGCGACGAGCAGCGCAGCGAGCAACGGAATCCAAAACGGGATCACGGTATCCAGTCTCCGGAGCCTAATGATAGAACGTCAGGTTGAAACTCAAGAAATCGCGGTCGGCGAGCAGGTTGAGAGGTTCTCCGTCGAAAAAAGAAGTGTAGGAAAGCGCGGCCGTCCAGCGATTGTTGTAGTTCAATTGCAGAGCGGCCGTAATCGTCTTGCGCTTCTCGACGAATGCAACCGCAGGCCCGGCTCCCGTGCCCTTGAAGTCGTGGGTCCAGATCAGGACCGGTTGCACGCCGAGCCCACCCAGGACGCCCTCGTACAACATGGAAGCACTCAATCGGTAGCCCCAGGATCCGCTGTTCGCCGGATGGCCCTTGGGTAGATCGCTGAAGTGCACCCATCCGAGATCGAATGCGGCCAGGGTCTGCGCAGAGCGCAGCAGTGGGCCGAAGAGTTGGACCGCTCCGAGCGACAGTTGGGTCTTGCCGCCTTTCTCGAAACCCCTGACGACCTTGCTGGCGCCGAACTCACCTAGCGAAGTTCGGCTGAAATCGTCGGTGAATTGAATCGGCGACATCGAGGCGACGAGCACCTCTTCCTTTGGAATCTGGACTGGCCAACCGAAGTGGTGCGAGATCTCGCCTGAAATCAACGTACCGGTCCAGGGTGTCGCCGTGTCGAAGCTCATGCCCAGCATCTGAATGTCTTCGGGATAGGTTGCGAAATAGCGGGTCGCATTCGCGAGCCCACCAATCGTGAGCGATTCCTCGATCTCGCGCGCTTCGTCGAGTGGGATGCCCGCGTCGATGGCGAGAACAGCTGCTCTCGCGTCGACAGCCGCGTCCGATGTTTCGTCGATGGCTTGCTGGTCGGCCGTTCGCCCACTGATCAGCGGCAGACGACTGTGATAGTTGACGAAATGAAGCGCGAGTTTTGCACCGTTCATGAATTGGAAAAAAGATTGGATGGTGAATCCGAATTGGCCCTGGTCGTCGGGTTCGTCTCGACCCAGCGTGGGGATCTTCATGAAATTGCGATCGAATCCCAGCGTTCCAGGCGTAAGCCCGAAGTGGGCATCGAGATCCGTTCCCCGATCCGAAAACCGGCCAAAGCCAAAGAATGCCCGGCCGGTTCCATCTGCTCCAATCCGGTCGTCTCCCGAGAAGAACCAACCTACCGGCGCTTCTCGGACCTCCTGCCAGTCATATTGGTAGAAACCTTCGATCGCGATCGTCTCGGTCAGGTTCGCGGCCATCCACAACATGCCCTGGCGGACGAAGGCATCTCGTCCCGATGTCATCGGCTGGGCGATCGCGATCAGGTCGAGGGGGTTGATGACGTCGACCCCGAAACGCAGGAATCCGCTCTCTCCCCAGTTCAAGACCTGGTTGCCCAGTCGTACGTTCAGCGGCACACCGCCGAGGTCGAGAGCGGCACTGAGGTAGTAGTCCTGGAAATCTCCGCCGCGACCCACGAGATCTCGGCCGTCGCCGCTGAGTGACGCGTGTCGGCGGTCGTCCAGTTCGGTTTCGAAATCGTAGAAGCCGTATCCGCGAACGTAGGCTCCGAAATTTCGCCACTTCAAGGTCAGTTCGGCGTTCGCTCGGACGCCGTTGGATACGATGCCTCTGTCGTAGTTGAGGTCGCCGTCGTCCAGGTTGACGGTGGCTGCGTTTCCTCCGTTGCCGAAGCCGATGAAATCGCGATCGCGGCTCTCCGTGCGGGTCAGGATGCCGTAGGCGAGGCTGATGTCGAAGAGGCCGTCGATCTCGCCGACCTGGAATACCTCTGCCCGGATCGGCGCAGCCGACAGGCTCGCCACCAGCATCGATAGGATCGGCGCAAGGCGCGTGCTCGCCATCACCGCGTCTCTCCCCCCCCGCTCGCTCGTGTAGGCGATACGGGAATGCTAGTCGAGTCCGGCGGAAAAGAATCGCCAGCGCGTCGTTTCTCTCCCGCCTCGGTGCCAGATTTCCCGAAGTGAAACCGAGGGATCGGCAAAATTTCTCGACTCGGCAGCGCGAATGCAGTTATCGTCCCGGGAGCCGACGGCCCGGTGCGCCGGCCGTGGATTGATTTGGGAGCGAACCAATGAGTAGCCTGCTCAGCGACCTTCTCAGCGAGCGAGATTACCTGCTCGCCGATGGGGCGACAGGCACGAACATGATGGGCATGGGGCTTCCGGCCGGACAGGCACCCGATCTCTGGAATCTCGAAAAGCCCGAGAACGTGACGTGGCTCCACGCGAGCTTCATCGAAGTCGGTGCCGACATCATCTTGACCAACACCTTTGGCGCGAACCGATGCCGCCTCCAACTCGACAACGCGCAGGAGCAGACCCGGGAGATCAACGAGGCGGGCGCTCGGATTGCGCGCGCGGCGGCGGATGCCGCGGGCCGGCCGGTCGTCGTCGCCGGCGCGATGGGGCCAACCGGCGAGATGTTGATGCCCTATGGCACGCTGACGGACGAAGAGGCCGAGGCGACGTTTGCCGAGCAGGCGCAGGCGCTCGCGGAGGGCGGCGCGGATGTGCTCTGGATCGAGACGATCTTCGCGTTCGGCGAGCTGAAGGCCGCCGTCGCGGCAGCGGCGAGCGTAGGGCTGCCGGCGGTGTTGACGATGACCTTCGACACGGCGGGAAGGACGATGATGGGCGACACGCCGGAGAAGGCGCGCGAATTCATCCAGACGCTCGATCCCCAGCCGATCGCGTCGGGCGCCAATTGCGGGGCCGGGCCGGCGATGCTGATCGATACCCTCTGCAGATTTCGCCGCGCGGGATCCGATGCCGACGTGCTGATCGGCAAGGGCAACTGCGGGGTTCCGCAGATGGTCGGCGGCGAGATCGTCTACAGCGGCAACGCGAAGATCATGGCCCGCTACGCGCGCCTGGCGCGGGATGCGGGTGCGCGCATCATCGGCGGTTGCTGCGGCACCACCCCGGCCTACCTGAAGGCGATCGGAGAAGCCCTCGCGGGCTACCAGCCGGGCGACATCCCCGACGTCGAGGCGATCGAAGCTGCACTCGGCCCGATCAACGCGCCCGCTCCGGGCGCCGCCTGAACGGCCACCACCCGTTCACGGATCGTGGCGCTTGCTCCACTTGAGCCGCTTGATGTTGATCAGCAGCACGCGGCGCGCCATGCCGGGAGGGCAGGTGATCGGTGGCACGCCGTGGAAGGATGTGTCCGAGCGCACGAAACCCGACAGGCGATTTCGCGCGAATCCCGCCGAGCCGATCAGTTTGAATTGTTCGAAGGGGATCCGGTCGGTCGGGTCCCAGCTGCGGGCGAGCTTCGGGTCCAGCGGCGCATAGAATTCCGTCGCGCCACCGTAGGAATCCTCCCAATCCGGATCCCGAAAGTAGAGCAGCAGGCTGATCAACTTGCGCGGCGCGTCCGTGTGCGGGACGACGACTCCGTCTCGCGGGAGCAGACTGATCTGGAAGGTCGTCCGGATCGGCTCCTGAAAGATGTAGCGGAGCGGGTTGTTCGGAATCGCTCGCCGGGTGCAGTCGAGCCACGGACGGTGCTCGATGACGCCGCGCGCATCGAACAGCGCGGGGGCGAGCGCCTTGCGCGCGTCGGCACTGAACTCCGCTGAACTGAAGAAATCGATCAGTTGGCGCCAGGCCGGGTTCGCGTCGCAGAAGGCGTCGAAGGAATCGGACTCGACGGACGAGCGGAATCCCCTCTTCTTCGAGTCGTCGCTTTCGTAGGTCGATTCGTCGGGGAATGTCTCGCGCAACGCCCGATAGAAATCGTCCGGGAGATAGTCGTCGACCTGGAAGAAGCAACAGGGGTCGCGTCGGATCTCGCCCAACCTCTTCGACAGGAACAGCTGGCTTGTATCGAACTCGGTCATCCAATGGCTCCGGACGGTCGCCCGATCCATTTCTCGAGCGGCGACGAAGATAGCGTGGGCGCGAGCGGCCAGCCGGCGGCGTGCGCGTTATGCGCTGGGTCGTGAGCGCGCCCGGACTTCGCGACCCGCGCGATGGTGGCCTCTCGCGCGAGATGGTAGCCTAGGCGCCCGAATGGGAGCAGAGACCGGATCGCAAGCGCGGCAGAAGCGGATCGCGTCGCTGGGCTACGACTACGCGGCGAAGCCCGTCCGACGGGCGCTCCACTGCAACCTCTGCGGCGGAGATCGCTTCGTCACGCTCGCCCATCGAGATCGCTACGGGTATCCCGCGACGGCCGATGGTTGCCTGCGCTGTGGGCTCGTCTTCCTCAATCCCGCGATGACCGCCGAAGCCTATACCGAGTTCTACATCGATGTGTACCGGCCGCTGGTGAGCGCCTATCACGGCCGCACGATCGATGCGGCGTCGATTCAGGACGAGCAGCGCGACTACGCGTCGGCGCGCGCCGACTTCATCGAACCCCGGATGCGGGAGCGCAGCTGCAAGACCCTGCTCGATGTGGGCGGGTCGACGGGTGTCGTGGCGCACGTGATGAAGCAGCGTTTCGATCTCCGGGCGACGGTGATCGACCCGGCCCCGCTCGAAATCGAAGTGGCGCGCGCATTCGGGCTGAAGACCATTACCGGTTTTGTCGAGGACTACGATGCGGGCGGCGCAACCTACGACTTCATCGTTCTGTGTCAGACCGTCGATCACCTGCTGGACGTGTCGCTCTCGCTCTCGAAGATCCGCAATCTGATCTCCGACGACGGCCTCTTCTTCGTCGACATCGTCGACTTCCGGGCCGCCTACCGCCGCAACGGCTCCGTGGAGGAGGCCGTCAAGATCGATCACCCCTACTACCTGACGGACGAGACCATGCGCGCGTATCTCTCGCGCAGCGGCTTCGACGTCCTCGGAGTCGACTACGCGGCCGATCACCTGCACGTCGGTTATCTGTGCGCGCCGGGCGTACAGGATCCCGCCGCATTGCCCGATCCCGCCCGTGTGGATGCGCAGTGGCGGGAAATTCGCGCCATCCAGAACCCGCTTCCCTGACGGCGATTCCAGATTCGATTCAGAGGCCCGCGCGCTTCGCGGGGCGCATTCTGTGCCAGCGGGCAGGGGTCGGTTGCGGCTATTGGGTCATCCCGCCGTCTTTTGCTGAAGGCCTCTCGGAGCCGAGGATCCGGACGACGTCCGTCGCGATGATTTCGGCGATTTCGTTCGCGGCCTTCGCGTGCGGGTGCGAGTCATCCCCGTTTCGGAAGTAGGAGTCGATCGGTTTGCCGAAATAGTGATCCAGGATGTCGATGCAGGTGACCTGATTGCGTTCGCAATAGCCCTTCGCCCACTGCTGGCGCGGACTCGCGGCGACCTGATCGGGCTCGCCGAGCTGCCAGTCTCGCGGAAACAACACGATCAACAGAGGGATGCCTTCAGCCCTCAGGTCGGCGCGAAGCTGATTCAGCCCCCTCTCGACGCTCGCGATCTGTTCGGGTTTCAGCGGCTTTTCGTTCGCCCTCGGACGGAGTCCGCGTTCTCGCAGCCAGTCGCTGAGCATCCCGGCCGCGGAGCCGAGCATGCTGGCCACGCGAAATCGAGACAATGCGACGATGGGTCCAGTGGGTGCATCGGGCGACAACAGTTCGGCTCTGCCCTCCGAAAGGTTGATCGAGCCGAGGCCGACCTTGAAGTCGTTGGTGTAGAGCCCGAGCACGACGATCTTCGGCTCGTAGCGGAGCGCCCTTTTGTGGCGAAAGTAGGCGGCCTCTTGCGCTGTCGTGTAGTTCGAGACGCCGAAATTCAGGCATTCGAACGCGCGCCCGAGCTCAGCCGATACGATTGCGCTCAGCCGCGCGGGGATCGTCTCGTGATCGCTCAAGCCCGCTCCGAAGATGATGCTGTCCCCGATGCAGATGCCCCGGATCTCGGCCGTCGAGCCGCTCGCCGCACCGTTGCGGCGAAGCGCATTCTCGTCCGTGGACGCCCGCCAGGCCGGATTTCCGGGGCTGGCCGGAAAATCGACCCGCGCATTGGGCAGGTGTTCGAAAATGATGTCTTCGTTGTCCGAAAGCGCGAACAGTTGCGCGTCCTGGCTCGCCCCGTCGGGAACGGGGGCAAATTGATCCGTGATACGCAGTGCGATCTCGACGACGGTCAGCGCAAACGCAATCGAGATTGCGGCAATCAACAGATTTCCAACGATCGCGATGACCTTGCTCATCGAACTTCTACTCGCCCGAGTCCTGGTTGTGGTGGTCGGTCTCGACGGTCGCCAGCTGCGCGAAGACTGCGTTTACCAGCTGATTCGATTCGCGGTCGAAGCAATCGTTGACGTCGTAGCGGGGAATGCTCCAGCGCTCTCGGAGGTCGCGCAACTCGATGATCCGCCGCTCCATCGTCAGCCCGGCCCGAAGGCCGAGCTCGCGCATGGCGCGATGCGTGTTCTCGTCGCAAAAGCCGTAGGGATACGCGACGGTGAAATCGGTCTGTCCGGTCAGGTCTCGCAGGAAGTTCGCCCCGATCTCGATCTCCTGTTTCTGCTGATCGAAATCGAGACGCGGGAGGACGCGGTGCCGATGGGTGTGAACGCCGAGTTCGAGTCCGAGATCCAGCAGGCGCTTCAGGTCGTCGACACTCAGGTAGGTTTCGCGCACGGCTTCCGCCTCGCTCCCCTCGCCGAACGTCTCGCTGAAGAGCGCGTCGAGAATGGGGACGACCTGCGCGTACGGAATCTGGTAGTTGAGGTCGAGCTTGAAGCGCCGCATTGCCTCGTCGTCGTAGCGATAGAAATCGTAGCCCCCCGCAAATTCGAGAGGCTCGCGTTCGATCTCGGCACCGAAGAGGCGCTCGTAGCTCGCGTAGAAGGCGTCGCGAAAACCCTCGATGCCGCGCTTCTTCATCAGGAATTCGATCTTCTGGATTTCGAGCAAGCGGTTTTCGAGATAGGGCTGTGCGCAGACGAAGACCGAAGCCGTCGCGCCGTGTTTTTCGAGCAGAGGAAGCGCCCACTCCGCCACATCGCGCGCGCCATCGTCGAAAGTGAGCACCACACTCGACTCCGGTGCTTCCCGGGCCAGATCGACGAGTTCGCCCGCGCGAGCAAAGGGAAAGCGTTTTGAGATTTGCGCGAGCTGCGCGTCGAAGCGCTCGGGGGTTTCGTGTGCGCGCAGCCCGAACGGACCGGGCGTCGGGGTGCGCAGGAAGTGGTAGTTGATCGAGATTGCCCGTCGCAGGGGGGAGCTCACCCAATGACCTCCACGGGCGATTCGATGAAGCCCGGTTGGTAGCGATTTTCGCCAATCTCGACACGCCGTCGCGGGCGTCCCGCACGTGGGATAGACGGGGTAGCGGTGGCTACCTAGGCTACCGTAGGCTCAAACGGGCAGTCAATTCACCCGAGCCGCTGGATTCGGGACGTACCGGCGGCCGGAAGTCGAGGGCGCCGGCTCGCGGTTGCGCTTACCGATCGCATCGCGCGATGCGCGGAGAACACGTCATGCCGAGCTTGAACAAATGGTCGAGAAAGCGACTGGTGTTCCTCCGGAAGCTGATCCTGCGCAACAATGTCGCGCTGGCGAGCTATCCGCGCTCGGGCAATACCTGGCTCAGTCAGCTGATCGAGACGCTCTCGGGCCAGCAGGTCGGATCGATCTACCGCGATCCGATCTTTCCGCGCCCCGCGACGGGAGTCGTCATCAAGACACACAAATGCGATGGGCAGCGGTTCAATCGCATCGTCCACCTGGTGCGCAGTCCGCTCGATTCGATCTCGTCGCACTTCGACTACATGCACCGCTACTACCCTCATCGGGCCTTGGATTGGGGGCCTCACGTCGCCGACCAGACCCAGGAGTGGAAACGGCATACCGCGTACTGGATGCAGCTGACCAAGCCCCGCCTGACGATTCGCTACGAAGACCTGATGGCCGAACCGTATGTCGAACTCAGAAAGCTCGCGGAGTTCCTTCACCTCGCGGTCGAAGACGGCGAAATCGAGCAAGCCGTCGAGGCCTGCAGGATCGACCGGCTGCGGGAGGCGAGTTCGAAGCGTGGCGAGGACGCCGAGGGCTTCTTCCGCAAGGGGGGCAGCGGGCACGGCATCAGTCGCTACTCGGCCGCTGAAATCGCCGCAATCGAAGCCGAACTGGGCGAGCTGATGGCGAAGTTCGGTTACGAGACTCCCTCGAAGAGCTGAAGCTCGAGGGCGTCGCACCGGAGCGACGCTTTGATCCCGCTGGCTATCCGCAGTTGATCTCGAAGATGTGATCGCTCCGCCGGCGGATCTGGATCCGATCGAATCGATTCAGCTCTCGCCCGAGTCGGTCGACCTTTTTGCGCAGGTCGTCGACTGTAATCTCCGGAAAGCGGTGGTCGTGGTACTCGATGCTGTTGCGGTGCCCCTCTCGCCGCATGTTGAACCGCTTCACGGCCGTGCGCAGCTTCGTGTGCGCCGAACCCATCAGATAGGGGCCGACACCCGAGCGCTGGGGCGGCCGCTCCGCGTAGCCGAGCCCTTCGAGCACTTCGACGATTCGCTCCGATGCCAGCGGGCCGTCGAGCGCCGCAATGTGGTTCTCGAGCCGCTTGCGCTTTTGCTCCAGATCCGGCACCGAGGTGTTCCCCGCGAGGATCTCTCGCAGCGCGGAGACGAGTTCGTCCACACTCGAAACCCGCGTGCTGAGGGCGTTCGGCAGCTCGTCGTCGAAGTGATCCATCTTCTCCGGCGCGTAGGCGAGGACCGGCCGATCGAGAATGAAGCCCTCGACGGCAGTCGTGCAGCTGTTGTGGATCAGCGCATCGCAGGCGAGCAGCCACGGAATCACGTTGCCCTCGTTTGCGACCGCGACGTTCTTGAAATCCTTCGCAATCTCGTTCCAGGGGGCGTGACTTTCGATCGGGTGCGGCCGGATCAGGATCGTGTGCTCGGGAAGAGACGCGGCGAGGGTCGGGATCATCCGCTTGAACGATTCGAAGACCGCTGCGCGGTTGTCGATCAGCTGCGCCATGAATTCGTCGCTCACATCCGCGCCGGTTTGATTGAACGACGGAAGGAAGTGGTTGCTCCAGCCGAAATTCGTATTGATCAAGATGAAGTTTCCGAAGCGCTCGCGGATCGCTGCGACTTCAGCGCTGTAGTAACCGCGGAGTTCGCGTCGCATCACGTCGCCGCGGGAGTTGCCGGTGATGTAGATCGGCGCGCCCGCGTGCCCCGGATACTCCCGAAACGCGCGCGCGTCATCGGGCCCCCAGGCGATCAGCGCGGCCAATTTTTCGCTCGTCTTCGGAGACAGGCGCCGCTCCCAGTAGTAGGCGTCCGGCATCCGCACCAGACCCTCTTCGTCCCAGGCGACGATGTCGTGGCCGAGCTTGCGGAAGATGTCGAACATGCGCTCGCTGAGGGAGCGCATGCTCTTGGCGAGGTAGACGCCGCGCGGAATCGACGCGATCTCGAAGTGGATGAAGGTTCGGGATCCGAGCACCACCGGAAAACCGCGCTCGGCGGCGATGCACGAGAGCAACAGCTTCGCGTCCAACTCCCGGCATTGATTCTCGACGGGAATGATGAGCGTCGACGCTCGGGTCGTCATGGCGCGCGGTCGCCTCCCAGTTCGCCGATCGGTGTCCGGCGCGCTGTTCATATCCTATCCGTAGCGTCCCGACACCTTTTCGGAATCGGGGGCATGGCTCGCGTGTCCCCAAGGGGACTCCAGGGGCCACCGCGCCGCAGGCGGCCGCAGGGCGCTTGGTTCGCCATGGGGCCCCTGCTAGGCTGTCCGGCCTCGATTCCGGCCGAATCCGCATGATAGGAGATTCACACCCACATGGAACTGAAGCGCGCCGAAGTATCCGACATGATTCAACAATGCTTGATCGCGCTCAACGCGGAACGGGGCGCAGACGAGCAGATCGAGGTCGGAGACGACACGCCGCTGCTCGGAGGTGAATCCCAGCTCGACTCCCTGGCGTTCGTCTCCCTCGTCGGCGATCTCGAGGAGCGGCTCCACCAGGCGACCGGTCAGGACATCGTGCTGGTCGGCGAACTCGACCCCGATGGGGACCACCCCT
>JAFDBP010000259.1 GCA_019313245.1 Deltaproteobacteria bacterium | reverse complement strand
TCTAGGATTCTTTGATCGGGAAGAGGGGCGCATTGAACCCGCCCCGAATCCATTCGTGCCGGAGAAAGTGTTAACGATGTCTCCGGAATAATCTGTAAACCATGTCTTCGGAATGGACCGAGATTTCCTGGAGCGCGAGACGGGATTCGAACCCGCGACCCTCAGCTTGGGAAGCTGATGCTCTACCAACTGAGCTACTCGCGCTTGCCCCAAGACTGACACGGCAGCCCAGGTGTGGCAACTGCGGAGCGCAGCGAGGGTGGATGCGGAAAAGATGCGGTTACACCGCTCCGGAGGCGCGCTGCGAGCCCGTCAGGCGAGATTTGATCAGTCTTCGATCAGTTCGACCAGCAGGTCTTCGGGCTCGGGGTCTTCGGTCTTCGGCGGCCCCGCCGTCGGCGTCGGCGGTGCGCCCGCGACCGGCCCCGCCTGGTACATCGCAGCCAGTTCGGGGTCGAGCTCGCTCAGGGTCTGTTGCAGGACGGGATCCGAGGAGACCGGCGGCGATTGCGGTGCTTCCGGAGCGGGCGTATTCGGGGTGGCAACGCTGATCGGATCGGCAACGCTGATCGGATCGGCAGCGGTGGTCGGGGCAGCCGCAGCCGGCTCTACCCCCGTCCAGCCGAGATCTCTGTGGGCTCGCTCGACATCGACGCGGGTCATCTGGTTTCGGCCGCAGATGAATGCCTCGAAGAGCGCGTTGTCGGCCAAGGTATTCATCAGCCCCGGATAGCCGCGCCCGAGCTGGTGAAGTGCCGCCAGCGCTCCGGCGTCGATGATGTTGGGGTTTCCGGTCATCTGGCTCACGCGGTGGGCGAGGTAATCGGCCGCGGCTTCGGCGCTCAGCGGAGCGAGTTCGACGCGAACGTCGATCCGATGGGCGAGCGAAGCGTCGGCGCTGAGAGATTCGTCGAGGTCTACGGGGCCTGCGAGCACCAGCGTCAGCAGTCTCCGGTCCTCGTATTCGAGCTTGAGCAGGCTGCAGACTTCGGCCAACGCCCCGTGCTTGGCGAGCGCATGCGCGTCGTCGATGATCAGCACCGGTTGGCGGCCATCTTCGCGAACGATTGCGAGTTGGTCGTAGATCTGCGCGATCATGCCCTCGCGCTCTGGGGCGGGATCCTCGACACCCAATTGTTTGACGAAGCGCTTCAGCATCCAGTTGGCGTCTGCGGCGCCATCGAGAACCACCATCATGCTGGCCTCGAATACCTCTTCTTCCAGGCATTCGAGCAACCGGCGCACCACCATCGTCTTTCCCGAGCCGGTCTCGCCGGTCAGCACGCACAGCCCCTTGCCCTGCCGAACGGCCCTCTCCAGGCGCCGCAACGCGCCCTGGTGCGGTTCGCTTTCGACATAGCACTTCAGCAGAGGCTCGTTGCGAAAGGGGTCGCCGCTGAGTTGGAAATGGTGAAGGTGTTCCACGTGTAGCTACCTCAGACGAAAGAGATCTTCTTCTTTCGGCGCTTGGGGGTTTGCTCTGTCTCTTGTGCGGGTTCGGCGGAATCGGCTTCGTCTGCGGTGTCGACCTCGGCGATCACGTCGTCGAATGTCTCCCAGGCCGGCGCTTCCTCGGTGTCTCCTTCCGCCGCGGGCTCTGCGTCGGCGTCGTCGGGCTCGTCGAGGTCTCCGAGGAATTCCGCGAAGCTCTCGTATTCTTCGGTTTCGGGGCCGTCGTCCGCTGCGGGTTCTTCCTCTTCGGGTTTCGCGAGTTCATCGAGGCGAGCCGCGACGTCGGCGAAGTCCGGATCGACCGCCTGGATCTCTTCGTAGGTGCGGCGTGCGGCCGCGATATCGCCGACCGCCTCGTGGGAGCTGCCGAGATCCAACTTGAGGGCGAGCGCGATCTCGTCCGAAACGCCGTCCGATGCGAGCGCTTCCGTGAGATGGCCGATGGCCTGCTCGGGCTCACCCATTTCGTTGGCACACATGCCCATCAGATGGAGACATCCGACCCGACGCTCCGGATCACTCATCGCCAGCCGAAGTTCCGTGATCGCGTCACCCAGCAACCCCATCTCGCGATACGCAATGCCGAGATCGTAGTGGGCCTGGTGATCGCCCTCGTTGAGTGTTTCGCTGACTCCCTTCTTGAACTCCGCGAACACCGAGGCAAAACCGTCCTCGGATGTATCGCCTCGCCCGCCGGAGCCTGTGGTTCCCGAACCGGAGGCGTCCGGATCCTGATCGAACGACTCGCTCAGCTCCGCGGCCAGATCGAAACCGAAATTGTCGCCGTCGTCGCCGGACTCGCCGTCGGCCGCGAGCGTTTCGGGCGCTTCCTCGAGCGGGCTCTCGGGCGCCTCGACGGGCTCCGGTTCGTCCAACTCCTCGGGCTCTTCGGGCGCTTCCGCTGCGTCGGGCTCCCGCGACGCTTCGGAGGCTTCCGAAACGTCCGGCTCTTCCGAAATTTCGGGCTCGGCGGAAACGCTCGGCGATTCGTCCGCAGCTGCTTGCGCGCCCGCCTCGACAGATTCGCCCTCGCCGTCTTCCGATCCAAGATCCAGATCTACGGACTCATCCAGACCCAGATCCGCCGCCAGATCGCTTTCAGCGGCGACGAGATCCTCTCCAGCGACCTCCTCTGCTTCAGCGGAAATGTCGGCGATGTCGCCAGAGTCCATCTCGGCATCTACATCTGCGTCAGCATCTCCATCTGCCTCGGCATCGACACCTGTCTCGGCATCCACATCTAGATCTGCAGACGCGCTCGATTCCTCGGAGTCGAGGGCGCCCGAATCGAACGCCTCCGGCTGTTCGCTGGCTTCCTCGGCTCCGATCGCGGGGGAATCTTCCTGCCAATCGGCGAGATCCGCGCCGATGTCACTGTCGTCGGTTTCGCCGGACTCGTCGGCCGCGTCGGAGACGCTTTCTGCGGAATCGACGACCTCTCCGGTGGTGTCGCCGGCCGGCGTCTCCCCCTCGCTCTCATCCCCGCGCTGCGCCGCCAACTCTCCGAGCCGAACCATGGCATGCGGGTGATTCGGAGCGATCGAGAGGATCCGCGAATAGACGGCCTCGGCCTCATCGAGGAGGCCCTGTTCCATGTAGAAGTCGGCTTCTTCGAGCTCCTCGGCGATCTTTTCCGGGCTTACATCGCTACCGCCGGCTCCGTCCTCGGTCAGCGATTCGGCGTCCGCACTCTCATCGCCGATTGCATCCGCCTCGCTCTCCGCATCGCCATCGACGGCAGATTCAACCTCGATCGAGACTTCGCTACTCTCCTCGTCGTCGCTATCGTCGACCTCATCTTCAGCTTCGACTTCGCCGCTCTCGTCGGAGTCAGCGCCGGTCAAGAGATCGTCGATGCTGATCTCATCCAGGTCGCCGTCAGCCACCTGCGCCGAGTCGGGCGCTTCGGGCTGTGTCTCCGAACCCGTCTCCTCTTCCTCGTCTGGCGAATCCTGGGTGAAACTCGCGTCGTCGATGTCGATCTCGATGTCCATGCTGGCGACCGACACGTCCGCCAGATCGAGTTCGGGGAGATCCGCACCTTCGATGTCTTCCTGACCGCTGTCGGAAGAGTCACTGACGAGAACATCCGACATCGACAATTCATCGCTGACATCGTCGATTTGCTCGTCCGAATCGGACTCGAAATTCTCTTCGGGATCCGGAGCGACCCTGAGATCGAGGGCTTCGGCGGCCGCCGAATCGAGTGCAGCGATTCGATTGCGAAGCACCTCTGCCGCTTCGCCCTCTCCGGATTCCGCCGCCAATCTGGCTGCGCGACTCCACATCTCGACGGCCTTCGCCGAATCGTCACCTTCCGCCAGAGCTTCTCCAAGTTTTTCCAGCGCCAGGCGGTGATTGGAATCCCGCTCGAGGATGCTCTCGAGATTCGCGATGGCCTGCGGGCGCTTTCCGTAGCGCAGATAGACGCTCGCCTCGGCCAGCAGTTGACCGATGTCGACCGCCGCCGCAGCGTCATCGGCACCGCTCGAAGAGTCACCTGCTCCGGAAGGCTCATCGGGCAGCAGGGTCGTCATCTCGTTCGAATCGGTTATCAGATCCAGATTGTCGGAACCGAGATCATCGAGGTCGTCGTCACTGCTAAGAATGCCCAGGCCGGAATCGTCGTCCGAGACCAGCAGCGACGAATCCGCCAGGAGATCTCCGTCGAGCAACATCGTCTCGTCTCCGACGGAGAGATCGTCGAGCGTCTCGACTTGGTTCGGGTCCTCCTCTTCACCCAGGTTCTCGTTTTCGTCGATGTAACCATTGGGTGTATCCGTAGATCCGATTGAATCCAGGGGAACGTACCGCTGCAGAATCTCGCGCGTCCGCTCTTCGTCCCCACGTTCGCGGTAGAGCTCGGCCAATTCCCGATACAGGACGATCAGTTCTTCGTCCCGTTGCTGCATGCGATAGACATCTGCCAGGAGTTCGTAATGGTCGGGAGCCTTGTCGAGATCGAGGGCTCGCTTTGCAAGTGATTCAGCGCGCTGGACAGAACCACTGTTGATCAGGTACCGCGCGTACTGAACGAGTGTCTCGATTCTCTTGGGTTCGATTTCCAGAATTCGCTCGAACAGCTTGGCCGACGCTTCGGTGTCACCTTGCTGCTCCAACTCTTCGATGACGGCATCGTATTCCGCGATGGCGTCTTCCTTCATCCCTTCTTGTTGGAGCAGATCGGCGACTTTGATTCGGCTGGTCGTATTCGACGGATCGATTGCCGCCATCTTCCGAAGCAGACCGAGGGCCTCCTGCTTCCGACCTGCCGCCCGATGCGCTTCAGCTGCCGCTTCCAGGCTGCCGATGGCCTCGGCGGTCAGCCCCATACGCTGATAGAGTTCTGCCAGTGGCTCGTGGTACGCGAACCCATCGGGTTGCAGATTCTGGATCTGCTTGAAGACCGCAACCGCTCGGGCGTCGAAACCCTCGTTCATGAACTGATCGGCAACGACGGAATACGCTTCGATGGCTTCCGCGACCTGCCCCCAACGCCGATGGGTGTCGCCCATTTCAAGACGCACCTTGGAGTCGCGCGGATCAAGCTTGAGGAGCTTGCCGAATTCTTTGAGCGCCTTTTCCTTGGCGCCCTTTTGGGCGTGCTTGCGCGCCGCCTCTAATATTTTTCGCTTGTTCGCCGCCAAATGACGTCGCCCTGAGCCAAAGCAGAATTAGGCATCAACGATGCGTATTGGTGGGATATTCCCCCTCCACTACTACCTATCGGTCGGCGAAGGGCTCTCTTGAGGTTGTCGCGGCGTGTAGCCCGACGGTGCAAATCCCGAATCGCGCCGCTGATTTCGGACCCGCTCATCGGCCCCGGCGCGCTCTTCAGCGGTCAGCTCTCCGGCTTCGAGCCCGCCCAGGGCTCGCCCAAAAGCCTCGACGCAGACCACCTGGAGGGCTTCCGGCGCCGAATCGACACCCAGCTCGGCCAGGCTCGTCGCCCCTGCGCCAATGAGGGAGGATGCGCGCCGCGCCCCGGGCGGATCGGGCGCGAGGCGAATCGAGCCGTGCTGTAAAATGCCACCTTGGGCGCGACGCTGAGCGCTTCCCGCGAGCTTCTGCCCCGCGACGCAGATCTCCCGGCCGGCGGGTCTGGCGAAGCAATCGAAACCGGCCCCTGGAAAACGGCTCGCAGCCGCCGCGGCGCCGAGCTGGAAGCGATGCGGGAAGCTCTCCCTGCGGCGGGGGGATACGCTCGCAACCGCCTCGACGCCCAACGCTGCCAGGGCGCGGATCAAGATCCCGGCCACCAACTCGTAGGACGCCGTGAGCCCGGGCGGAAGCTGTTCTTCTCGCGCCGCCAGCGCATAGGTGAGGTCGCTGCCGTGGAGCACTGCACGCCCACCCGTGACGCGACGCACGACGCCGACCCCCGCGCGGCCGCAGGCGGCGAGGCGTTCGGGTTCGAGAATCTGTCCGTACCCGAGTGACAACCACGGGCCTTGCCAGCGGTAGAAGCGCAGTGACGGGCGCCCGGTACGGACTGCGCTCGCCAACAGTGCCTCGTCGACACCCATGTTCCAGGCGCCGTGGCCTGCTCCGTGAGTGATCAGACGCCAGCGTGACAAGCGAATCTACGACTCCAGGTGTTCGAGCAGCGCGTTGAGCGCGAGCCCGTAGCCGGTCGGACCAAAGCCACAGATTACGCCGAGCGCGATTGGCGAGATGAAGGAGACCTTGCGAAATTCTTCCCGCGCGTAGACGTTGGTCAGGTGAACCTCCACGACGGGAAGTTCGGTTGCGGCCAGAGCGTCGCGCAAGCTGACGCTCGTGTGGGTCAAACCTCCGGGATTGATCAGGATTCCGTCAGCCCACGACTGCGATTCCTGAATTCGATCCACCAGCGCGCCTTCGTAATTCGACTGGAAGAACTCCACTTCGGCTCCCCACTCCTTGGCGGCCGAAGTGAGATCACCGTTGATTTCTTCCAGCGTGGTATTGCCGTAGATCTCGGGCTCTCGGGTCCCGAGCAGGTTGAGATTGGGGCCGTGAATGACCAGGATTCTTTGCGGCTCAGACATCGCTTGACCTCCAGGCAACGCCCCGTCCGCCGACTACACGAAGTGCCGTCGTTAGAACTCCTGACGGATGGCGAATACGTGCCTACGGATGAGATAGCGCGCCTTGCCGAGGTTGCCATCTCGCGCGAGGGCGAGCACCAGAAAATTCTCGTCGTCGATGGGCTGAAAGATCAGGATGAACCCCTTCACACGGACGATCGTTTCCTCCAACGATCCGCCGCCCAGGGCGTCTGAAGCCCGTCGGATGTCCATCAGGATGCGGCCAAATTCGACGCCCGCGATGCTGACCTCCACCGGTTGGCCAGAATCTCCGGTCCCCGAGGCATTGGGCGACTTGGCGGCCGTAAACTCCTCGATCGGAATCCCGTCGTTCCCCATCAGCGCGGCACCAATGCCACCTCCACAACCTTCCACGATCGTGCGCAGGGTCGCCTCGAAATTCATTGCATCCCTCCCTGGATGTTGCTCAGCCAGCGCTCGAGTCGCGCGATCTTCTTGGCCTTTGTATTTCGGCCGGTTGCCGCAGTGGCACTGGCGGCCGAATCTACCACCGCTCGAATCCGCGAGGCCCCATCCTCATCGCCCTGTTTCGACAACAGATCTGCAACCGTTCGCGTCGCAAAGCTCGAATTCGGCGAAGTGAACTCGTCAGCGGGATCGAACTTCGCTTCCCGCATTGCCTGTTGGGCAATCGCGTCGGCATCGATCACTTCGTCTCGATCCGTTTCAGCGGATGCAAAAGCAGATTCAAGTTCGACATCGCTGACTTCGCCGCTGAAATCCCCTGCCGAAGTCGAGTCGTCGGTCACCTCGACGCCCAGATTGGTGTCGGCCCATCCCTCGATCACCCGACGCGCTTCGTCGATCCGGTCCTGGTCCAACAGTGTCAGCGCCAACACGAGCGCTCCCTCGGGAGAATCCGGATGTTCGTCGATCCCCGTTCGAGCCAACTGCTCGGCCTGGTCCACCAGGCCCGCTCGCCGGTGTCCCTCGGCGAGCATCGCAAATTCCGCCCATTTCAATGATTCACCCACGGCTCCCCCCTGCTCCGCCCTTTCGGACGCGCCACTCGAATCCTACCGACACCGGGATGCGGATAGCACCTCGCGCGGTGTCAACGGGACGGTCTCAGCGCGACCGATCCCTCGGAGCACCACAAAGCGTATCTTCGAGTCCGACATTTTCTTATCGACCTTCAGTGCCGCGAGATAAGCATTTCGCGGATGATTCGGCAGTTCGCTCGGAAGCCCGAATCGAAGCGCCAGACTGCGGATTCGCTCGGCGGTACCCGCGGGGGAAAGGCCCAGCTCTTCGGATTTCCGCGCCGCAATCAGCATCCCGACAGCCACCGCTTCACCGTGGAGCAGGCCCCGATAGCGCCCGAGTTTCTCGATCGCGTGGCCGACCGTATGGCCAAAGTTCAGCAGCTGGCGCAATCCCGCCTCGCGCTCGTCCTGCGAGACCACCTCCGCCTTGATCGCGCAAGCGCGCTCGAGCGTCGGGATCAACACCTTCGGATCGAGGTCCATCAGCCGCTCGGCCTCGCGCTCGAGGCGCTCGAAGAACGCCGCGTCCCAGATCGCCGCTGATTTGATGATCTCGGCGAAGCCCGCCGCGCGCTCGCGGACGGGCAGACTGCGGAGTGTGCCGGTATCGATCCAAACCAGACGGGGCTGGTAGAACGCGCCGACCAGGTTCTTGCCCTGGGGCAGGTTGACGGCGACCTTCCCACCGATGCTCGCATCGACCATCGCGAGTATGGTCGTCGGGACCTGGATGAAGGGCACGCCGCGAAGATACGAGGCGGCCGCAAAACCGGCGAGATCTCCGACCATGCCCCCACCGAGTGCCACGACCGGGGTGCTGCGATCGGCGCCGCAGCGGATCAGTTCGTCCCATAGCTTCGACAGCTGGCGCGGATTCTTGCTGGCATCGCCGTCGGGCACGATCACCCGGTGGACCCGATAACCCGCCACGCGCAGCGATCGCTGCAGAACGCCACTGTATCGCCGAGAGACCGGTGGGACCGTGACGACGAACGCTCGACTCGAAGGCGCACAGCGGGCGATCGCCTTCCCGGCGCCCGCAAGCGTATCGACGCCCAACTCGACGGGATAGCTGCGATCGCCGAGATCCACCTTCAATGTTCGCACGACACGTCCCGAGCGAGTTTCCTTGCCGCTCAAACCCGAACTCCTTTCTCTACTCCACCCTCGCGACCCGATCTCGCAGAATCCAAGCGCAGTCGGATTTCTTCCACCACGGACTCGAGCGTTCGGCCCTCGGTATCCACTTCGATCGAGGCCGATTCGTAGGCGCTCGCGCGCTCGGCCAACAGCGATTCGAGCGCTGCCAGGCGCTCTTCCGCGCTGAGGCCGTGCAGCAATGGTCGATCCGAACAGTCCCCGAGCCGGTCGAGCAGCGCACCCGCCGACGCTTTCAGGTAGACCACGGTGCCCGTGCGCTGGAGAAGCGCGGCCGCGCCCGGCTGGGCAATGGTACCGCCCCCGAGCGCCACCACATCGGTGCCGCTGCTGAGTTCTCCGACCACCTGGCGCTCACGGTCGCGAAACGCCCGCTCGCCCTCTGTCGAGAAGATTTCAGAAACGCTCATCCCGGCGGAGCGCTCGATCTCGTGATCGCTATCGACGAAGCGGCGATCCATTCGCTGCGCGAGCAACGGCCCGACAGCGGACTTCCCCGCCCCCATCATGCCCACCAGCCAGATCGGACGCCGTCCCATTCTGCCGGAGATTACACGACACGGGGGGGCCAAGGCCCCCCCGTGCGCAGCAAATCTGTGGGCTGATGGAGATCAGCGCCGATATCGATCAGGCGTCTTCGTCCTCCGGAATCACCACGCTCGGAGTCACGAAGACCAGCAGTTCCTTGCGGCTATCGCTGATTTCGTCATTCCGGAACAGCGATCCGAGCAGCGGGATCTTGTGGAGATACGGAACGCGCGACTGCCGCTCCGACTTGTCGATGACGTAGATGCCACCGAGGACGAGTGTCTGCCCATCCTTGACGAGGGTCTCCGTCTTCACCTGATTCTTCGAAATCGCCGGCGAACCAGTCAGCGTGAAGACACTGTCATCAGGAGCATTCCGCTTCACGGTGATCTTCATGATGATGCTCTTGTTCGCCGTGATGTGCGGCGTGACTTCGAGCTTCAGCACCGCGTCCACGAACTCGAGCTGCGCATCGCCGTTCTCGAAGGTCTGGAACGGAATCGAAACACCTTGCTCGATCGACGCCTTGCTGTTGTCGAGCGTCACGACGCGCGGACTCGAGATCACCTTGCCATCGCCATTGACCTCCGCAGCCTGTAGGCGCAGATCGACGTTGAAGGTGTCGTCCAGGATCGAACCCGTCATGCCCAACAGACCGGTCGGATTGGCGGTCAGCGGGTTGAGCGACTCGCCAATCCCGGTGAACGGGCTGTTGGGGAACGCCGACATCCGACGCGGATCGTCGTAGTTGGGCGAGTAGAGCCAATTGTCCGGCATGGCGTCCGGATTCGCTCCGAGAGCCCACGTCACGCCGAATTCGCGCGAGAAGTCGAGGTTTGCCTCGACGATCTTCGCTTCGATCATGACCTGCGGCGTCTGCGTATCGATCGCCTTGATGAGTGCCGTTGCCTCTGCGATCACCGAGGGGATGTCCTTGATGATCAGCGTGCTCGTTCGCTCGTCCGTCGTGACCGTTCCGCGCTCGGGCGTCAGCAACTGCTCGACCATCCCCGCCACCTGTCCCACGTCGGCGAAGTTGACGGGCTGGAGCTTGACGATGAGATCCTCGAGCCTCTCCTTCGAGCGGCGCTCCTGGAGACGCATCTCCTCTTCCTGCTGAATCTCGAGAACCGGCGCGATCCGCAAGATGTTGCCGACGCGCATGAAACCCAGCCCCTTCGTGAGCAGGACGACGTCGAGAGCCTGGTCCCAGGGAACGTCGACCAGGCGAACCGTGACCGAACCCTTCACTTCGTCGCCGGCAATCACGTTGAGTTCCGAAACTTCGGCGATCAGGCGCAAGACGTCAGAAATGTCGACATCCTTGAAGTCGAGCGAAATCCTGCGACCCCGGTATTGCTTATCCGCGGACAGTCCGCCCGGCTCGAGCACGTCGATCGAAGACTCGGACTCGAGAGCGGCCGGGGGCGATTGCTGATCTTCGCCCGCCGCGGCCCATTCCGATTCATCGGGCTCAGCCGCGCTCGGGATGGACGCAGGCGTGCTGGCATCCAGATCCGCCTGAGCGACCCTCGCTTCTTCCTGGGTCATTGCGGGTAAAGCGGCCGCCGTCTGTCCCGTGCGCGGGAAGTCGACGATCAAGAGCGAGCCGCGTCGGGAGATCTCGGGTTCGAGATTGGCGGCGCGCTGCACGACCAGGCGAACTTCGGGCTCCTCCATCTCCGGCTGATCGAACGCCGTGACGAGCGAGACCGGGCCTCCCGGATCGGGCGTGATGCGGACCGCGGCTTCCGGATCGATCTTCGCCTGCTCGAGAGAGATGATCACGGTATCCGGAGTGGGCTCGAACAGTTTGTATTCGACCGGAGCATCGCCCAGTACGACGATTCGATCCCGATTGTCCTGGCCGTCGAACTCGATGCCATAGATCGCGGCGAGCGAAGAAGTCGCTTCGCTGACTTCGGAGCCAGCATCCGTGGACTCTCCGGCTTCGGGCGTTTCCATCGGCGCATCGACCGGGTCCGACCAACTCGCGATGCCCTCAGCTTCCGCATCCGTTTCGGCAACCGCAGCCGTTTCGGCATCTGCAGTCGTTTCGGCATCTGCAGCCGCAATTTCAGTGACGTCGTCGGAAGCGCCATCCTCGCTGGCGACCGTCTCCGCTTCATCGCCGGCGTCGGCGGGCCAGCTCTCCGCTTCGACGTCTTCGGCATCGGCAACTTCGACCGGAGTCGCATCGACGGCCCGAACTTCCGTCGCCTTTGCGAGAGCCGCATCGATCTCTTCGCCGCTACCGAGCGCCACCACCAAACCGGCGGGAGTCGGAATCACCCGACGACCGTCGAAGGGCTCCGGCGCCTTTCCACCGTCGACCACAACTCGAATCTTGTCCGGGTGTTCGCCCACGCGGATGCGAGACACGAACTCGGAGTCCAATTCCCGAGTCGACAAATCTGCTGCGGCTTTCAACTCGAGCAAATCCACCACGAGACGCGGTGGATCATCGAGCGTGAACGTCATCAAGCTCGAAATCAGACCATTCGCCTGCAGCTTCACGAGGATCCCGTCAGAGGTCTCCTCGACTTCCAAACCGGTGAATTCGGTTGCGGGCGTCGGCTCCGCAACGGCTTCCGTGATGTCGGTAGATGCTTCGGTTTCACTGGCCTCCCAGGGATCGAATGCCTCGGTCTCCGAGTCCGCGCCCCAGTCATCGCCCGCGTCGAGGGCTGCCGTATCGCTCGAATTGGACACGCGAACTTCCAGACCGCCCGGCACTGATCTCACCTGGTGCTCGGCCGGAACCTCTAGAAGCACCTCGACTCGCGTCATCTCGCGGCCCATTCCAGTCGAATAAGGCGACACCGAAACCTCGGCAACCAGTCCGTCATTGACCATGACCGGTGCAAGTGCAGTATCGTTACTCGCTGAAAGGTCAACGATGATGCGATCCGGATTCGATTGACCAAACGCCGTGAAGACCGGGTGATCGGGGCCAATCAGCGTCACGATGGTATCTGCTCCATCGTGATCGATCTGAACGTCAGAAACGCCCTGATCCCTCGCTGAAGCTCCCGCCGTTGCCGATCCAGAGCCTGCGCAGCCATGGGTGCCAACTGCGAGCAGAGCGGCAAAAGCCACTGCCACCGCAATATGGAACCGACCGCTTCTAAATCCCAGCATCGAACTCACCCCCCCTCACTACGACGGATCCGCAACTCGACATCCTTCTGCGTTACATTTCCCAGGTAGTCTTCATAAGACTCATTGACGACTACCAGGTTGTCGTCGATCTTGGTGACCCTTCCATCGTTCTTGCCAATACGCGTACCCTTGGCAATGATGTAACTCTCGCCACCGGGATCTTCGACCAGGGCCCGTGCCGACCCTGTCTTCCAAACCACCGCAATTACCGAAAGCTGGCTCACATCGAACTGCTCGAGCGGGCCACCTTCGACCCTTTCGCTCGCCAGCTCTTTTCTCTCCCACTCGAACGACCGGAAGGGATCCCGCAGGTCGGTCCGATCGTAAACGGACTCACCGCTGCTGCTGGCGAAACTGTCGGAGAGCGGCTCACCCGTCGGAACGGACGCGATCTTGCTCGGCGCCGGCGCCTGCGGAGCGGGCGCCTTCTTGGCCTTTCGAGCCGCTACGCGCGCATTCAGCGCGGCGCGTTCCTGCTGAAACTCTTCGCTTGTCGGCTGATTGGTCTGTTTATCACAGCCGGCCAGCACGAACAGCGCAATCAAACTCGCGATGGCTGCATATCTCACGCTACCCCTCCGCGTCGGCCATCCCCATCGAGAAACGTCGAATCTACGCACCGGACCCTGCTCCAACGAATCGGAACGTGGTTGCCGTTCCGGTAACCTTCAATCGCGTCGCCTCGACCGATTCACTTTCCACGCCGATCTTCAACGAGCCCATGTTTACGATGCGCTTCAGCTGAGACAGCAACTCGAAGAACTTCCCGATGTCGTGATACTGCCCGTCGATCTGTATCGCGATCGGAACCTCGGCATAGAAGTCGTGAAAGATCTCCTGCTGGCGCTGAAACGAGCGAATCTCGACACCGGCGGTCTTTCCGAGATTGCTGATGTCCGTCAGCAGAACCTCGAGTTGCTTCTCGTTCGGCAACTGCCGGAGTGCCTTCTTCAGCTTGATTTCGAGCGCTGCGATCTCGGCTTCGAACTCGACGATATTGCCCGCGATGAGGCGGACTTCGCTCAGCTTCCGCTGCAGGTTCGCTTCCTCGGCCTGCAGCCGGGCTAGCTCCTGGGCGTCACCCTGGTAGGAACCGAAATAGTATCCAGTGCACAGCAGCACACCGATTCCGACAAGGATCCCGATGCGAGCGCCCTTAGGGAGCTTCAGGATTTTGTCGAGTTTTTCCTGCGTTTCAGCGCTGATTTCCATCTTCGCGCTCCTTCCTAGGCCGCGTCTTGTTTCGCGTTCGGGTCTGGACTCACGAGCAGCGCACGAATCCGAAAGCTCACAAGCTGCAATCCGTCCTTGCTTCCCTTCATCTCCGTCTTGTCGAGATCGACCTCGGCGAAATACTCCGATTCACCCAGGCTTCGCAGGAATAGAGCCACCAGATCGTTGTCCAGGCTCTCTCCTGACATCACAATCGTCTTCCCTTCCGTCGCGAGCGAAGTCAGCCAGAGTCGATCCGGCGTGCGCTCCGCCAGTTCGCTGAGCACGCGGACGGGACCGCTGCGAGCGCGGTCCAGCTCATCGATCACACCGATCTTGGTCTCGAGCTCCTTCTTCTTCTTTCGGAAGGCCGCGACCTGCTCGAGCTGCGGGTTGTATTGATCGATATCGCGCTGCATCTGTGCGATGCGCGCATGCGAATTCGCGATTTCTTCCGAAATCGTCGAATAGGCGAATCCAATCGCCGCACACGAGATCAACAGCACCAGCAGCGCCTGATTTCGGACCTGCTTCAGCTCTTCTTCGCGGCGAGCCTCACGAACCGGGAGTAGGTTGATGTGCAGCATTACGAATCCAACCTCCGCATCGCGAGTCCAATGCTCACTCCAAGCGAAGGCGCGAGCTCTTCGAGGAGTTCGTCATCAAATTTCGAGTTGGGCGCCATCTTTGCCAGCGGATTGAGCAATTCGACCGGGAGACCCGTTCTTTCGTGAAACGCACTCTCGAATCCCGTCACCCGCGAGCTACCGCCGGACAGATACACTTTCTCGATCCGGCTATCCGCGGTCGTCGCTGCGAAGAAATCGAGCGAGCGACTGATCTCTCCGATCACCGTCTCCGAGACGGTTCGCATCGCCTGCTCCACTTCCTGCGGAACGACTTCCTTGCTGTCTTCCGATTGCTTGCCGCCCAGTTTCAGTCGCTCGGCTTCATCGAAGCTGATGGTCAGGGCTTTTTGGATTTCTTCGGTGTACTGGTTGCCCGCGGTCGTGATATCGCGGGTGAAGGCCGGTGCACCATCCGAAACGATGTTGATGTTGACGACCTGGGCTCCAATATTGACCAGCGCAACGGCTTCAGAGGGATTCGTCTCATAATTCGATTCGTAGGCGTTCTCGACCGCAAAGGCGGCGACGTCGATGACGGCTGGAATCAGACCGGCTTCCGTGATGACCTGAACGTAGTCGTCGATCAGATCCTTCTTGGCGGCGACCAGAAGCACATCCATCTGGCCCTCCGTGCCGCCGGATTCGAGGATCTGGAAATCGAGGTTGACCTCGTTGACGTCGAAGGGAATGTACTGCTCCGCTTCCCAGCGAATCTGTTCATCGAGTTCCGCACGCGACATGGTGGGAAGACTCACCTTCTTCACGATCACCGAATGGCCGCAAACCGCAGCAGCAGCGTGCTTGGTCTTGATCTTGCCGTTATCGATGGCCTCGCGGATCGAATCGGAGATTGCACTGGAATTCAGGAAGGCTCCCTGCACGATGGCTTCGCTCGGTAGCTTCGCCACGCCCATGTTCGTCAGCTCGAATTCACTTCCCCGACCCTTCATCGTGAGCTCGACCGCTTTCACGCTCGAGGACCCGATGTCCAGACCGATCATCGATTTTGCGCCGAAGCTTCCGAAGCCCAATTTCACGAGTCGTAGCCTCCGTTAGAACGAGACGATCCTTGCGCTGTGTCGGAACGCGCGTCCAGAGGGCGTGCCGACTCCGCAGCGCCTTCGTTCGTCGAACTGCTGCGTGAATCTACGGGAACCGATCCGAATACCTGGGCTTTGTCGGATACCCTCAGACCCAGCGCGAGCAGGATCTTGCGCTTGGTATCGAGTCGGCATGCTCGGCCGGCTTCTACGCGGTCGATGGTTAGGGTGGAAAGGCCGGCCTTTCGCGCGAGTTCGGCCTTACTCATCATGAGCGATTCACGATATCGCTGGACGTTATTGCTCGGCACCGCCCCCCCCTGCTCGTCGAATGCGTAGGGCTGATCGCTCACGCTCCAGATTCGACGCTTGCGTATCGGCTTGCTCTTACGGGGACTTGAGAGAACCTGTGTCCTGTGCATGGTGCGGCGGATCGCCGACTTTGGGGTGCAATTGGCCGGCAACGAGGCGAGCCAGGCCCGGGAATGCGGGTAGATCTTCGCCTCGCAGACCCCCTCAGGGTCGCCACCAGATTCACCGATAGGCAGTGAGTCATGCTCACGCGAATCCTGCTAATTGACCCAGATTCGGCCGAGCGGGAGCGGCAGCTGGTCGCCCTGATCGAAGCCGGTTTCGATGCCGTGGGGGCAGACGGTGCCGAGCAGGCCTTTCAGTCGATCGACGCGGTGCCGCCAGGAGTCGTCATTTGCGACGCCTTCACGCCCGGCACCGACGGTTTCGAGTTGATCTGGCAACTATCGCGCCGGGCGCCGGAAGCCACGGTTCTCGTCACCTCCGCGCCCTCGGATCGCGAAGCGGCACTGGATGTCGCGCTACGCGGCGCCCACGACTACCTGGAAAGGCCACTGAACCCGGCAGAACTCCGCCTGAAGCTCCGCAATGCGAGCGAGCGTGGCGGCCTGCGGCGCCAGAACCGTCTGCTCCACTGGGAAATTGCCAAGGCTGTCGGCGAGCGCCCCGTCGTCGCGGCCTCGAGTTCCATGATCAGCCTGCTCGAAAACGTCGAGCGTGCCGCCTCAGGCAAGTCCTGCGTCCTGTTGACCGGCGAAAGCGGGACCGGCAAGGAAATCATCGCCCGCGTCATTCACGGGCTCTCGAGCCGGCGCACCCAGAATTTCATTCCTCTCCAATGCGCCGTGAAGTCCGAAGAAGCAATCTCAGCGGAATTGTTCGGTGTCACCAAACCAGGAGTAAACACCGAGAACCGAAGCCGACGTGGTCTGGTGCTGGATGCAGACCGCGGCACCCTTTTCCTGGATGAGGTCGGATCCCTGCCCCTCTCCGTCCAGGACCAGATCCTGCGCGCGCTGGCGGAAGAGCAGGTCGAGTCGGAGTCGGGAGCGAAATTCCGCACCGTCGACCTCAGAATCATAGCGGCGACCACTCGCAAGCTCGAAGATCGTATCGAGAACGGCAGTTTTCGAGAGGGCCTCTATCAATATCTCGACTCAACCCAGCTCCACGTACCCGCTCTTCGCGAACGGCGCGAGGACATCCCGCTTCTGGTCGATCACTTCCTGGATCACTACCAACAGGAACTCGCAAAACCGCCCCGAACCATCTCGGAGGACGCTCTGGCCCTCCTGGTGGCGCACCACTGGCCCGGAAATATCCGCGAACTCGAAAACGTGATCGAAGCAGCGGTGATGTTGGCGCAAGGAGATCGAATTTCGATCCAGGATCTGCCGACCCGAATCGTCTCGGCGTCCGCACAAGAAGAGGGATCCAGAACGGACCTATCCATGAAGCGCGGTCGGCGGAGTTTTGAAATCGGACTGATTCGCCGAGCACTGCGCGCCACGGGCGGAAATCGCACGCACGCAGCAAAGCGACTCGAAATCAGCCACCGCGCCCTTCTCTACAAGATCAAGGAATACGAAATCGGCGATTGATTGCTCAGTTCCCGCCGTCGCTCGGATGATCGAGTCCGAGCTTCTCCAGGCGATACCGGAACGAGCGGAATGAAACCCCGACGAGCTTGGCTGCGCGCTTCTTTACGCCATTCGCAGCCCGTAGCGCTTCCAGGAGCAGCCCACTCTCGTAGTCATTGAGCATCGCCTCTAGATCGACCCCTTCCGTGCTGGTGATGCGTGGGGAGTCTGCGATCGCCGTTGGATTCAGCACAGCGGGCGGAAGCGCATCGAGATCGATCAACTCGGAGCGGCACAGCGCGACTGCTCTCTCGATCACGTTTTCGAGTTCACGAACATTTCCAGGAAACCGGTATTCGGTCAACCGGGCCATCGCCTCATCGGTTACACGATCTACATCCTTTTCGAGCTCCGTCGCGTACTTTTCGATAAAATGGGCAATCAGAAGCGGAATGTCCTCGCTTCGCTCGCGCAGAGACGGAAGCGGAATCTCGATCACGTTCAGGCGATAATAGAGGTCCTCGCGAAAACGACCCGACGTCACCTCGTCTTCCAGGCGCCGATTGCTCGCTGCGATGATCCTGACATTTGCCCTGATGTCAGCTGAAGCGCCAACCCGCCGAAAGCTTTTCTCCTGAATCGCGCGGAGCAACTTCACCTGAACCGCCAGTGTGAGCTCCCCGACTTCATCGAGAAACAGCGTGCCTCCATCCGCAGCCTCGAAGAGTCCCTCCTTGTTCTGGACAGCACCGGTAAATGCGCCTTTGACGTGCCCAAAGAGCTCCGATTCGAGCAGAGTCTCGGGGATGGCCGCGCAGTTGACCGCCACGAAGGGTTTGTCGCGTCGCGGTCCCCCACGATGGATCGCGCGCGCAACGACCTCCTTGCCCGTTCCGCTCTCTCCGCTGATCAGAACGTTGGCCTTGCTGTCCGCAACCTGTGAGATCAGCTCGGAAACGCGCCGGATCTCGGCGCTGTTTCCGATGATCGTGCGATCCCGAGTTTGGCTCCTCAGCTCGCGCCGAAGTCTCCGGTTTTCACAGGAGAGGAGCTTCTTCTCCAGTGCCTTCTCGACCACCATCCGCAGTTCGTCCACCTTGAAAGGCTTCGTGATGTAATCGTAGGCGCCTTCTTTCATTGCGCTGATGGCGGTCTCGGTACTCGCAAATGCCGTAATCATGATGACGAGGGTTTCGGGAGACATCTCGTATGTCGCGTGAACGAGATCGATCCCGGAGCGGCCCGGCATCTGGATGTCGCTGATTACGACGTCGAATTCGTCGTTTTCTAGATGCACGAGCGCGGTGTCGACATCTCCAGCAGTGACGACGTCGTAGCCCTCGCTTCTGAAGAAGATCTCCAAGAACTCCTGCATACTGCGCTCGTCGTCGACGACGAGAATGCGGGCCTTCGCGCTCACAGCGTCTCTCCCGTTCGCGATAGCCGAATTCGCACAGTCGTTCCCACGCCCAGCTCGCTCTTCAAGCGAACACTCCCACCGTGGTTCTGGACAATTCGGTGAACCGTAGCCAGGCCGAGGCCCGAGCCGCTCGGTTTCGTCGTGAAGAACGGCTCGAATATCCGATCCAGTTTCTCCTGCGAAATTCCGGAGCCATTGTCCGCAATGGTGATCTCCAACCAGCGAGCCTTTTCCGGCTCCTTCCCCTTCACCTTTCGGTCCGCTGAAGAATCCCCTTGAGAATCGCCCTCGTTCAGGGCGCTAGCGCTCACACTCAGCCGCCCGCCGCCCGGCATGGACTCAGAAGCGTTGAGAACCAGATTCCAGAGCAGCTGTCGAAGTTGATCGGCGTCCGCGAAGACGGTGAGGCCGTCTTCTACCTGGAGTTCGACCTCGATCCCTTTCGGCCGCGCGGCGTCGAACATCTCGAGGACACCCGAGATGACCTCTTCGAGCCGAACCGTTGCCGGGTTGGCGGGCTTCGGTCGCGCATAGTTCAGGAAGTCGGAAATCAGGTGATCGAGACGGTCCACCTCTCTCATCACGATCTTCATCAGATGCTCGGAATCAGCGGACTCCGCGGAACCGGCTCGTCCCGCTTGCAGCATCTCGATCGATCCCGAGATCGCTGCGAGCGGGTTGCGTATTTCGTGGGCGATGCTGGCCGATAGCTCGCCGATCGCCGCGAGCCGCTCGGACTGACGCAGATTGGCCTCCATCTGCACCACATCCGTGACGTCCTGAAAGATCACGACGTGGCCCCCGGCCTCTCCGGCCGCTTCATCCCGCAACACATAGGTTCCGATGCCGAGGTAGCGCAGGATGTCGTCCCGTCCGCGGTAGGCCATCCGTCCGCGCGTGCTGGAGGCGCCGCTCGGCGGGCCGTCGCAATCAGCTACCAGGTGATCGCGCAGTCCGGGCAGAATCTCTTCGGCGTCCGTTCCAATTACGCTGGCTCGTTTCCGACTGGTGATTCGCTCCGCTTCTGAATTGAATGAGGTGATGCGCCCATCCAGATCCGTTGTTAGCAGTCCGCTCTTGAGGCTCTCGACCGTGCGCTCGTGAAGCGTTCGGAGTCGGCTCAGATCGGTTGTGCGCTGTTCGAGTGCTTCTCCCGCTCGACGCAGTTCCGCGGACAGCAAACTCGCCAACCAGGCCACCAACACCACACCGGTCGCATTGACTACCCACATGCTGAGCAAAACGGGCACCGGATCCCTCGGACCGACCGCGTGCTGAGGGAACCACTGCTGCTGCCCAGACAAGATGACGATGCCGTACACGAGAGCGCCAGCCGCCGCGCAGACCAACGCCCCTTTGCGCTCGAGCAGGATCGCGCCGTAGACGCCAATCACCACGTAGAGAAACGCGAACGGGGAATCTGATCCGCCTGAAAGGTGGACCAGCGCGCTGGCAATCGCGATGTCGGTAGCGATATTGAGGACGATGAAGCGCTTGACGCGCCGGACGCGGCGCAGGATCAACCCATAGGCGATGGTCGCCACGAAGGCGAAGATCACCGTGCCGTAGAAGCCCCTCCACTCGGACGGCGAATAACTCCAGCCTGCCGCCTCGAGCGCGACAGCGATGCCGAGGCTCACCAGCGACAGGGCGAGACGCGCGCCCATCAGGACGAGAAGTCTCTTCTCGAGTCCTCTGTCGCCGCTCAAGAACCTTCTCCGAGGGGTCGGGTGGAAGCGGGCTCCGGGTTCAGTTGATGGTCTCGGCGATCTTGAAGATCGGCAGGTACATCGCGACGAGCATCGCACCGACCGTACCGCCGAGGCCGACCATCATGATCGGCTCGAGCATCGCGGTGAGGGCATCGACCGCGGCATCGACCTCCTCGTCGTAGAAATCGCCGATCTTCCCGAGCATCGTCTCCATAGCACCGGTTTCCTCACCGACGGCAATCATCTGGACGACCATTCCCGGGAACACACCCGATTCGGCCAATGGCTCCGCGACCGTTCTACCCTCCGCAATACCTTC
>JAFDBP010000258.1 GCA_019313245.1 Deltaproteobacteria bacterium | reverse complement strand
GCCGAGGCCCCACGTAGACGAGGCGCGCGGCGCTGCCGCGCTCGCCGCGCGAAAGGTCGCGCGCCGCCGCCAGCTGGCGCGCGTGCTCCACGGGCGAGAGCCACGTCCCGAGGCAGTCGGCGCCAAAGTCGATGACCAGGTCCGTATCCGAGAGGTCGAAGATCGGTCGGCTCGCTACGCCGAACACGGCGTCCGCGGCGCCCCGCAGCGCCTCGTGGGCGAAGGGCTCGTAGACGACGCGCTCGCCGCCGCCGACTGCGCGCAGCCAGCGGTCGATGAGTGCGCTCAGCGTCGGGCCGGTCTCGCCACCTAGCAGGGCCGTCTTGCCCCCCGCCGCCTGGAGCTGGCTCGCCAGCTGCTTCGCGGCCTCTTCCCAGCTCGTCTCCACGAGCGCACCGTCCGCGGCGCGCACCCGCGGCCCGCGGTAGCGATCGCGGTGGAACGTGCGCCCGATGCTCGCCTGACCGCGCGCGCACAGGGCACCGCCGTTCACGGGGTGGTCGGGGTTGCCTTCGAGCTTGATCGGCCGCCCCTCGCGCGTGCGCACGTGCAGGCCGCAGCCCGACGGGCACTCCTGACACGTAGAGGCGTAGATCACGGGCAACCCGGGCGTGATCTCCTCGGGCTGCACCACGTAGGGGATGAGCTTCTCGACGGGATCCGAGCAGCCGACGGCCGCGGCGCTGCCCGCACCGGCACCGACCAGCTTCAAGAAATCTCTACGATCCAATTCGGACATCCGGCTCCGACCTCAGTCACCTCAGTAGTGACACGCGTAACAATCTTGCGTTGCGTCGTTCTTGCGATGGCAATCCACGCACCAACCCATCTCGAGCTTCTTCGTGGGAAGCTGCCAGGGCCACCACTGTGTGTCCGGAACGAGATAGATCTTGTCCATCTCCTTGACGACGCCGTGACACTGCACACAGTCGAATCCCGCGAGCACGTGGGCCAGGTGCGGGAACTGCACGTACTCGGGCAGCCGGTGAATCTGGATCCACTCGATCGGCTCGCGCCGCTCCCAGTGCTGCTTGAGCGTGCGAATACCCTCGAACTCGTCGTAGCTGGATGGGAATTGGGCGTGACAACCCATGCACAGCTCGACCGACGGCAAACCGGCCACGGGTGAGCGATCGACTCCGCTGTGACAGTACTGACAGTCGATCTCGTACAGGCCGGCGTGGTGCTTGTGACTGAATTGGATGGGTTGCACCGGGCCGGGCGTAGCCGGATCTTCGGCGGCGCTGTGCGAGAGACAGGCCTCGCGCGTCGGCCACGGAATATCGAACTCCGGCGGAATCTCGACGGCGAGATCGGGATCCTCGGTCTTCAGCGCCCTGAGCTCGTGGGCCTCGCACACGCTGGTCGCGACGCGCAGCGCCGGCCCGCCGGCGCGCACGCTGTGCGAACCGAATCCCCAACCCACCCAGAGCGCGATGGCGAGCAGCGGCACGAGGATCGCGTGGTGTCGCTTCGGGAATAACGGTCTCATACGCGAAGCTTCGGGCTCCTGTGTGGCACCGGACACGGGACAGGAAGCGTACTCCGATCGGAGGTGCTACGGGGCTGTTTTCCGTCCCTCGACTTCTGTCGGATCCGCAGGGTCTCGCGATCCGCTGGCTGTCAGTTCGTCTGACTCGATTCGGAAGTTCGATCGCCCCGCTTCCGAATCGACGTTCCGTACACGCCGACTCGAGATCGACACGGCTGGTCGAGCGGAGAATAAGCATTATAGGGTCATGGCGCCTGCGGTCGTCGGCCTATAGCCGATTCGGCCCGAGTCACCGGAGGATCACATGAGTTCGCCAACCGCTCGGTGGGCCTGTGCAATTGCGGACTCGGACATCGCACTGGCGGCAGCATCGGAATTGGCAATTGCGATACGGCCCAGCCGCGTGCGTCCCTTTACCCAGTGACGCTCGTCTTCCGGCCAGGAATCTCTGTTCCACGAATGGAGCGTGGAATCCGGATCGTGGGGGCTCGCGTAGCCGTGCGGCCAGCGGTTGACGGTAATTGCCTCGATGTCGCGGGCCGGGTCGAACCCTCCGGCCGAAAGCACCCGCCCGAGTTGGCTGCGGATTTCCCGTTCGAAGGTCTCGAAAGAGGTCGACAGCAATTCGTACTTACCCGCACTGGCTTGCTCGTAGGCCGGCAGGCTTTGATCGATGGGGATCCGGTAGAGATGAACCAACATCGGCTCGTCGGGCGATCTCGGGCAACGGTAATTGCCAATGCTGACGGGGTAGGTGAGCCGCAGGCCGCAGTGGTACATGCCGGGGCAATACGCGGATTTCAACCCGAGAGTGTGGAAGGATCGCCAGTTTCGGATCAGCACGCTCGTGGAAACCAGTGGAGTTCGTATGGCGTTGCTGAGAGCGTCCTTCTGGGGTCGGGGAATCTCCGGACAAAGTTGCGGGATGATCGCGTTGTAGCAAGCGAGAACGCATGATCTCGCGCGGACCCGCCGCGCCTGTCCTGAGTTCACGTAGGTGATTGCCACATCGTTTGAAGAAGCTGGATCGCCAATATGCCGGACATTTACAGCGGTGCTGCTCAGACGAATGCGCACTCGCGAACTCGCTTCGTCGAGGTGGCTGTAATCAAAGCGCGCCGTGACGATATCGTTCATGTCCTTTCCGGGTGCCACACGCGGCACCAAGGCGCGCACGAGTAAGCGCGCAAGAGAGGCATTTCCGTCTGGAAAATGAAAATCTTCGCGGTATGCGCGGCCCTGATATTCGAAGCGCGAGCCCAGCCCCATTCCCCTCAATCCAGGCAGGCCGGAGTATTCAGCGTGCAGTGCGATGGTCGAGTCGATGGCGATTCCCTGATAGCTCGTCTGCCACGTTCTGAAGAACTGCACCACATCGGGGTGAACCTTGACGAGGTCGGTCAAGAAATACAAATAACTGACGTTGCTCAGCGTCTGAATTTTTTCGCTCAGCGCCTTTCCGGGGAGATAATCTGCAGGTTCGCAAAACAGCTTCACGATCTCCTGTTTTGCGCGTTCATTCAAGGGTGTTCTTTGCATGTAGGCTCTGACCTGGTCTCGATCGCCAGCGAGTGTCGCCAATTCGCCCGGAAGATTCTGGTAACCGTAGGCACGGTCGGACTCAGGAACGCGCCGATCCCCTGTCACGAGGCGATCCGTGCCGAAAGTCTCTTTGTCGAAGAAGATCCCGCCGCGCAGGTCCAGAGAGCGGTAGAGGTCGCGATCGAAGACTTTTTCTGAGAGGCTGACATCGATCCCCAACTCTTTGAGTAGAGCGGCAGCTTCGGGAGGGTAGGTCGACGGGCTCTCGATGAATTCCTTACCGCCAAGGTCGACTAGAGTTCGCCCCTCGTACTGAAACTCGTTGCGTTTTGCATGCCCACCGAAATCATCATGGTTGTCCAGGATCAGGATTTTCGCCTCTGGCCCCGCCTGCTTCCGGAAGAAATAAGCCGCCGCGAGGCCGCTGATTCCAGCTCCTACAACGACCAGGTCGTAGCTCTCGTGGGTGTCTTCGACATTCCGAAAAACGCCTTGCTCACCATCGCGAACCTGGTGGGCAACTTCGAATGATCCGGGGTGACTTCCGCGCATCCCAGTCAACAGTGGAGGGTAGGGGCTTGCCCCCTCGTTGATCGCGTACTCAGCTGGGGCCGCCGAGGCGATCAAACCCGGAGGCAGGAGCGATCCCGCCACGGCCAGACTGGCTCCGTTCAGGAAGTCGCGCCGCGTAATCGGTCGGTTCATGCCCAGGTCGCGATGCTGTGAACTGCTCAAGACCTGCCTCCGTTCGTAGCGCCGATACCTCTCGGCGCTTGTTACCACATTACGGTGGGAGAGCCGATCGATCCCGTTGCGCCTCGAATCGGAACTGGCGTGAAGAAATAGGCGAACGTGTACACGTTCTGCTCTGCCAGTGCGGACAGCGTGAGATTTTCCTGGTTTACGATTCCATGTCGCGTCTGCAGGAACGCATGAACGCAGAATTGGCAATCCGGGTCCGGGTTGGGCACGGCGTCGACCGCCCAGGTATCGGCGGCAGACACGCCCGCCTTTGCGTCAGCGAGCCAGCGCGCCACTTCCATGCCGATGCCTGGGCAGCCGCTGTTGTATTTCTCATTGTCGGCGATCCAGTAGCGCTCCCATCCGGTGCGAAACAGTACTGCGTCTCCGGGTTGAAGTTCGAAATCGGCCATTCGCTGCTTCTTCAGGGCACCGCGAACGTCGGCCATCGAGATGACTTCGCCCGCCTGCATCGCGTCGACGCCTCGAAATGCGGCGATGTCGATCAGTACACCACGCGCGACGATGGGGTGGAGCTTTTCGATACCGAGCTGTTTCAACCCGTAGGCATCGAGAATCTCGGCTCCCGTAAAGCCGTTGTAGAAGCGCATGCCGTTCTTGTCCCCGCGCTTTCCAATCTGCACGCCGATGTGCCCGAATCCGTCGAACTGGGTGCCGACCTGGCCGATTTCGGCCGCCAGAAACTCGTCATTCCAGACCACCTGGGCCTTTCCGAATGCATCGCCGGTGGGGCCACCCGGAATGCGCAGTGAGAACGATCTCTGATCGAGCAGCGGCATTTCTGTGCTGTAGTCCTGACCAATCTTCAGCACGCGGCTCAGCTTCACCTGGGCGAGTGCTCGCGCGATGACCTCGGGCTTCGTGTACCAGTTGGTCGAGCCGGCCTGGTCACCCTCGCCCCATAGCGGGTGAGGCCACCAGCGCTCGCCGAGTGGTGTCTCCATGCACGTCCCATCGACCCAGATTTCGCCTTCGAGGTCGCGATATGCCTCGCAGTCGGCCCAAGCGGGGTATGCGAAGAGTGTGAGGGTGATCAGGTAGGGCGCAAAAGACAAAGTGCGCGGCATGTGATTCTCCCTGGCGGTGGACGAGAAGACGCCTCTCTCGCCGCCATCATTCCTTCATGACTGCGTTTTCCGCGATTTGCAGACCCAGGCAATCGCCGACCTCATGGATTTCCAAACCGCAGCCGCATCTGGATTCTTCCTGTGCGATCACCGGTTGGTGATCTCCTCTGGGTTTCATTCGACTGCGACTCGTGACTCGATAGAATTCCGGCTTATTGGCCGCTGCCGAAAATAACGCTTTTTGTACCTGTCCACGTCGGTTATTGAAGCGCGTATTGGGAAATCGTGCCCGGTCCACCGCGCCACGCCCCCGAATGAATTCATTCCGGGTTCCAAGCGTCGACAAACGACTCCTTTCGCCCGCAGATCAGGCGGGAAGATCGCCGAGAAAGGTGGAGACTCGCCCATGGAGGTCGTGCGAGCGATGCACGCCACGTCGCATGTAAAGCAATTTTCCCTCAGCGGTCTGATTTTGCCTGTTTTTCCGACGTTCTGGAGTGTAGAATCGTCACGACATCGCGAAGGCCGCTCTCGCGGAGCCCGCGCGGGATCGACAATCTGACAAGGAGACCAGCATGACGGAAACGAACACCAGCGCCCCGCTCGACGAGGCGAAAGTCGAGGCGTTTGCCGAGCGCTTCATCGGCGCATTGAACGAATCTTCATTGATGATGATGTTTTCGATCGGCCACCGCACCGGCCTGTTCGATGCGCTGGACGGGGTTGACTGGTCGACGTCCGCACAGATCGCGAAGGCGGCCGGGCTCGATGAGCGCTACGTCCGCGAGTGGCTCGGCGCGATGGTGACGGGCAAGGTCATCGACTATCGCGCGGGAGATGCTTCGTATCGACTGCCCGCCGAACACGCGCGCTGGTTGACCCGCAGGGCGGCACCCGAGAACCTGGCCGTCACCGCACAGTGGATCAGCGTGCTTGGCTGTGTCGAATCGAAGATCGTAGAGGTATTCAAGAACGGCGGTGGCGTATCGTACGAGTGTTTCGAACGATTTCACGAGGCCATGGCCGAGGAGAGCGCGCAGACGGTCGTCGCTGCGCTGCACGATCACATCCTCCCGCTATCAAAGGGTCTCGAGCAGCAGCTCGAGCAGGGCGCGACGGTTCTCGATGTCGGTTGCGGCTCGGGGCGCGCCGCGTGTGCACTCGCCAAGGCCTTCCCGGCCAGCGCGTTCGTCGGTTACGACCTGTGCGGGGAAGCAATCGCTGCGGCCAATGCGCTCGCCCGCGAGCAGGGCCTGACCAACGCGAGCTTCCGCACCCAGGACATCACCCATCTCGATGAGTCCGATCGCTACGACCTGGTTACGGCCTTCGACATCGTGCACGATCAGAAGGACCCCGAGACCGTGCTAGCCAACATCCACAAGGTGTTGAAGCCCGGCGGCACGTTTCTCATGCAGGACATCGCGGGCTCGAGCTATCTAGAGAAGAACGTCGAGCATCCCATTGGTCCGTTCGGGTACACGATCTCCACGATGCACTGCATGACCGTGTCGCTCGCGCAGGGCGGCGCGGGGTTGGGCACGATGTGGGGCGAGGAGCTCGCCGAAGACATGGTGAAGAAAGCCGGGTTCACGGAATTGGCGAAGCACAAACTCGAGCACGACTTCATCAACGTCTACTACGTGATGACAAAGCCGTAAGGGTTCGAGAACGAAGGGCGCCAGGCTCGGATGAGTTCGATCGCAATGCCGCAGTATCGTGCATGGATGGCGGCAAGCTGAATCTTCCGACATGGCCAGCTGCGCCCCTACCCAACCCAACTCAATCGAACGCGGCTCATCGGCCTTCGCCGAAACGCAGGTCGTATCGCTCGTGCTCATCCGCACGCTGAGTCGGAGCGCTTCTACAATTACGAGGTCTTACTCCTTCGCCGCAGGCGTGGTCACCCCCAACTCTTCTTCGGCTTCTTCGACAATCTCACGCAGGGTCGCCTGAACGCCATCGGGCAATGGATCGGGCTTGTGGGTTTCGAGGATGTGGCGCGCCTCTTCCAGTGCCCGTTGATGGATATCCTTGCCTCCCGCGGCCGTCCATCTTTCCCGCATCAGGCGGTCGATCAATCGGGGTTGGGATTGGGATCTCATGTGCTTGATCGTACTGGGGTGACTGAGGAAATTGTTTCCAATGCCGGTTTCGTGGATCGCTTGCACGGCCAGCGTCTCACTATTCACCGGAATCCCCTGCAATACGAACTTGATCATCCGCGCGAATTCATTGTCCATGACCAGCTGGCCATAGTCGATTGTCATGCCCATTTCGATCATCCCAAGGCCGTAAATCAGGTTGGCACCTGCCAACGCCGGCAACAGGCCCGTGAGGGTTTTTTCGTGACCGGTCTGGGCATCACATAGTTTGCTGTCCCCCTAACCACCGGCAACCCAGCTCGGTATCCCATAAAAGGTAGACATCTCGGCCACCGAGGCACTGATCAGCCCACACTCCGGTGACCCGACGGATGCGCTGGCGAACCTCAAGTCCATCGCCGTGGTGGAGCTGCCATAGATGAATTTCGCCCCTTTGCGCGTACATTGGCTGAGGACGAGGCCGCTGAGGACTTCGGCGTTGTGCTCCACCAGCGTGCCGGCCAGAGTGACCGGCGACGAGCCCCCGGCCATCGCCATGGATAGGACATTGACCGCCAGATCGGCCCGAGCGCTTTCCATGATGATTTCACAGCTATCTTGAATGAACTGCAACGGGCTGACCGGACAGGTGATGAACGAAACAATCGGCCGTTGCTGCAGTTCATCCCTACCCCCCGCAATGGCGGCGGCCATGTCGACGATCTTCCGAGTCAGATATCCGTTGCCGGATCCCATGAAGCCGTGCTTTGACGTATTCGGCATCCAGGCTTCGGCGTTGTGCAGCTGCACGGTCTGGTGGGGCGCATCGGCGGCACCGACGGCCCGTTCGTAGACATCGATCTCGCTCAAATAGTCGACGACCAGCGCCGAGGACGCCACGTCGGCTTTGGTGGTTTCGCGCAGTTTCCCGGTATAGGGATCGTTGATGAAAAGGCCTTCGCCGAAATTGGTGAACCCCACCCGGTCGGGCTCGAGGACGAAGTCGTGCCGGGGGTTGCGGCCGGCCAACAGAATCGTCGAAGGCGCCGACTCGATGGCATCTTCGACCACACGGGAGGGAAACTTCGCGACCCTGCTTTCTCTGTCGATCATCGCCCCGCCGCCGTCGAGGACTTCCAGCGCTTCTTCATCGTCGAAGCGCAGCCCGGTGTTTTCCAGGACATCCAGCGTGGCCAGGTGGATATCGTTGAGTTCGTCTTCGGTGAAGACCTGAAAGCTCAAGCCGCCGTTCGGCTTCTTGCCGGCGGGTAGACTGCGTTTCACTGCCGCACCTCCTCTCTCGATGATTCATGAAGTGATCCAACACCTCAGTTCCTAACTCTTGAGCTCACGGAGGCAGGAACTCGAAAATCTGCCTGATATCTTAATCTTCGGCTCTTCAAAACCCAAATCTTCTCTTCTTCTCGAGCGGTGGACGCTTTGCGCTGCCCTAGCTGCGGCTCGACGCTGCGCTAGATCGCCGCCGTCGAAGCTGGTCCATTCACGGCACTCGCGGATTCTACGAGTTGACCGAGTCGCCCAAACGGATCCATCCAGAATGTTGGGATTTCGACTGGATCGACGGGGCAAGCTGCGCAAGGGGTGGCTCGCTTCGGGTGAGTGTGTCCTCGTCGTCGAGGTCTGCTCGCTTACCATGAAGCCCATGGGTTCGGCGGGCACTGCCGGAGAGGACACGCGCAACCTCGTCTGCGTCGGACGGCGGCAAGGGGAGGAAGCGCGGGTTCTCGGACAGGTCCGTTGCGTAGGCGCACACGCCGTCGAGTGCTAGGGTATGGAAGTCGAAGTTCAGAAGCAGCGCAGATCCAAAACGTTGAGTGAAGGTCACCGAGCCGCACTAGTCGCGGATCGCGTCCCCCGCCATGGGGCAGTTTTGCCCATAATCAAACCAACTCAACCGGATGCCTCTTGTCGGCCCTTGCCGAAAATCCAGTTTGTTTTTCCTAGGATCATCTTCCAAACAAGAGTCGGGTTCCTGTCGGACTTCAGTGCGCAGCCCAGCGTTTCTGCGCGTCGTAACCGGTTGAAATCTTGGTTTCTTTACGACGTCGATCGAATCATGATGCAAAGGAGAACCATGCTGAAGAGCAGCATTGCCCGATGAAGGCAGCGATTTTGACACTCGTGAACTTTTGGGAGAAGTCTCCAAAATGAGGATGTGAAAAAAAGCTGGTCCCTCGGTAATTTCGACATCTCGAGTATACTCGGATAGAAAGAACCCACTTACTCTTCGATGCAATGTGACGGAGGATCGAGAAAAATGCCCGCTCGAAACATCTTGGATCGGCTCAGCGAGGGCGAAGTGCTGCTAATGGATGGCGGCACCGGCACGGAGCTGCAGCGCCGAGGAGTGAACGTCGGCAAAGGCACATCAATCACCGGACGCGAGTACACGACGTCCAAAGGCGTGACCACCCGGGAGTACGAGGGCGTCTGGTCGGCCGCCGCCAACGTCGACGCTCCCAGCGTCGTCAAGAGCATCCACGCAGACTACTTGAAACTGGGCGCTGACCTCATCATCTCGAATAACTTCTACACAAGTCAGGCCATGATGGCGATCGTCGGCGAAGAAAACCGATGGGAGGAGTACACCCGCCTGGGAGCCGAGCTCGCGGTTCAGGCCAGAGATGAGGTGAACCCGGAAGCCTACGTAGCCGGCGGCTTTGCACCGCCCTACAGTGGAGACCTTCGACAGGAATTCGAGGGCCAGGCTCGCGTGCTCGCCGGTGCGGGCGTCGATGTGTTGCTGCCCGAATATCTGGCCGGGTCTACTGTGCACGACAAGCCCATATCGGACTGCGTCACCGCCGTGGATGTCTGCGCCGCAGCGGGCCTCCCCGTTTTCCTGGGTATCTGCAACGTCAGCGAAAAGGGAACGTTGATGCGGGGCGAATCGTATCAGGAGCTCGTGGCGGCTCTGAAGGGGCACAAGGTCGACGGCATCTTGCTGATGTGCAGCAAACCCGAGGAGATCTCGGCCGGTCTGCCCAGCTTGCGGAAAGCCTTTGACGGTCCCGTGGGAGTCTACGCAAATCTGAATTATGCCTACGAGAGAAATCCCAAGTGGGGCAGCTCACCCGACGAGCCGCTCAATGTGCTCGATTTCGGGGAATATACACCGAAACGTTATGCCGAGTTTGCCGCCCAGTGGAAGGAGATGGGCGCCCAGATCATCGGCGGGTGCTGCGGGACCACGCCAGAGCACATCGAGGCGGTACGGCCAGTCGTCAAATCCTAGTGGACCGTCGCGGTTGGTGCGGGCGAACAGGAAGACCATTCAGGAGCTGTTGAGGAACACGGCCGTCTGGGCAGGCACAGCGATGCTCAGGTACTCGCGTCCGCGCCCTCTTGTTTCCCCCGACCGGGCCGTGATAAGAAGCGGAACAGAAACTCGTGGAGGAACGGGTTGCCCGAAGCATACGACGTCATCATCGTAGGGGGAGGTCACAACGGGCTGGTCGCGGCCGCCTACCTGGCGGCCGACGGAGTGCGAACGCTCGTCCTCGAGCGCCGGCAGATACTCGGAGGCGCCTGTGTGACCGAGGAGGTGTTCCCCGGGTTCCGATTCTCCAGCCTTTCCTACATCAGCGCGCTGCTCCGCCCGGCGGTCATTCGGGACCTTCAGCTGGAGCGGCGAGGATTCGAACTGCTGCCCTGCGATCCCGCGGTCGTGGTTCCATTCGAGGACGGCCAATCGCTCGCCCTGTGGGACGACGCGGAACGAACCCGTGCGGAGATCTCGAAGTTCTCCACTCGCGATGCGGACGCCTACGAGGAGATGCAGGAACAGTTCGCCCGGATCGGGCGCTTCCTGGCCCAAATGGTCGACCGAACACCCCCCTCTCCATCCCTGCATCGCCCCGCCGACGCCTGGTACGCCCTGCGGCTCGCGGGCGGTTTCCGAGGACTGGATCGCGGCGACCGGGACACGCTCATACAGCTCATGACGGCCAGCGTGCAGGACTTCCTGGACGAGCGATTCGAGACCGATGCCGTGAAGGCGACCCTCGCTGCCTCCGCCGCGATCGGCATGGCCGCGGGTCCGCGCACCTCCGGGACCGCCTTCGTGATGCTCCACTACGCGGTTGGCGGCGGCGAGTCATCGTGGGGGTTCGTGCGCGGCGGGATGGGAAGCATCACGCAAGCGATGGCCGAGGTATGCCGGGAACGGGGCGTCGAGCTTCGGACCGGAGCCGAGATCGTCGAGATCCGCTCCCAAAACGGGCGTGTACGCGGGGTCACCCTCGCCAGCGGAGAGCAGATCGACGCTCCTGTCGTCGTCTCCAACGCCGACCCCAAGCGCACGTTCCTGTCGCTCGTCGATTCGGCGCAGATCGATCCCGACTATCTGCGCGGGATCAAGTCCTTCCGGATGACGGGCACGTCCGCGAAGGTGAACCTGGCGCTCTCGGACCTGCCCGAGTTCACCTGCCGGCCGGGAACTCCGAGCGACGCCCACATGGGTACCACCGAGATCGCCTGCTCGCTCGAAAACCTGGAAGACGGCTGGGACGCCTGCAAGCGCGGCCGGATCGCGGAGAGACCGTGCAGCGAACTCGTCTTCCCCACGGCGCGCGACGCAACGCTGGCTCCGGCCGGCAAGCACATCCTGTCGGCCTCGGTCCAATACGTGCCATACGAGCTGGCCGACGGCGATTGGGACGCGCGGCGCGAGGAGCTCGGCGACCGCGTGATCGACACCATCGCGACCTACGCGCCGAACATCCGCGACGTGATCCTGCACCGTCAGGTCCTCACACCACTGGACCTGGAACGCGAGTACGGCCTGACGAACGGGAACAAGTATCACGGCGACGTGACCCTCGCCCAGATGTTCGTCATGCGACCGGTGATGGGCTGGGCTCGCTACCGAACCCCGATCGACGGCCTCTACCTCTGCGGCGCGGGTGCCCATCCCGGGCCCGGCGTCATGGGCGCAGCGGGCCGGAACGCCGCAGGCGAGATTCTCCGCGACCGCCTCTGGAAGAAGAGGTGATGTCCCGAGTCATTCCGACGAACTCCT
>JAFDBP010000257.1 GCA_019313245.1 Deltaproteobacteria bacterium | reverse complement strand
GTTCCCGCCAGCGAGATCAAACAATGCGCACACGATCTTGGCGCAGACCTCATCGTGATGGGTACCCGCGGACTCTCGGGCTTCAAACACGTCATGGTCGGGAGCGTTGCCGAGCGGACTGTCCGGCTCGCGCCTTGCCCCGTGATGACCGTACATGCTCCCGAGTCGGATGCGGTGGGCAAGAGCAAGTGATCGTCATGGAAGGGAAGGCTCAACGAAGTCCGAACCGCACAGGAGATTGAATTCGATGACGCTGCGCGAACGGCTGGAACAAGAACTGGAAGATCTGCGAACGACGCGCGATGAGCTGCGGGTGCGCGTTCACCTCGGCAAGATGGGTGCAGAAGAGCAGTGGGAGCAGATCGAGAGGCAGTGGCACCACCTCGAATCGAGGCTCAAGATCGTGGGCGAGACGGGACGGGAAATCGCCGAGGACGTCGGAGAGGCCGCGAGCCATGCCATCGCCGAAATCAAGGAAGGCTACTCGAGGCTTCGCAAACTGCTTTGAGATCCAGGCATTCCGTTCTTCAGAGCGGTCCCGCGTACATCTTGACGAAATCGCTCTCCGTCAGGATGCCCACCAAACGGCTCTCTTCCGCAACGACGACGCAGCCGATCTTGCGCTCGAGCATCAGTCGGGCGGCCTGTTGAAGCGACGTGTAGGGATTGACGGTGGCGACGTTCTTGCTCATGACCTCCTTCACCGTCAACTGATTGAGTAGTTTCTGCTGCGCGTACTCGCCATAACCGATGCAACGCGCGAGCGCGCCGCGAAAGAGATCCCGCTGGCTGACGATGCCGACGATCTCCCGCTTCTCGTCCAGCACGGGCAGATGTCGAATGCGCCCCAGCTTCATCACATCGTCTGCAATCTGGAGTTTGTCGTTGAGTTCTAGTGTCGCGACATCCCTGGTCATGATGTCTCTGACGTAAACCACTCCAATGGCCTCCGCCCCCGTTTCGCTCTCTGGGCTGCGGAGAAATGCAGATCCGATGCCAGTCCGGAACGCAGCAGAGCGGCTTGCGGGGCGAGTGCCGGCTACCCGCTGGGGCGAATAGCCACGTTGGATCCTTGAGCGCTACCTTGCGGGCGGCAATCGGACCCACCGATAATGCGGTTCGAGGCGGACAGGGGGTGGGTGAAATGGCGTCATCCGCGCGGGCGGATCGCGATCGCCAGGTCGAGCGCGTGCTCATCGGCGAGGGAATCGCGAATCTCGCAGTGATGGCCGCGAAGGCGACGGTTGGATTTCACACCGGATCGGTTGCGGTCATCGGCGACGCCGTTCACTCGCTGGCCGATTTTGCGAACAACGCCGTCGCCTTCCTTGCGACCCGCATCGCGAACGCACCCCCCGACCCGGAACATCCCTACGGACATCGGAAATTCGAGACGCTCGCCGTCTTCGGGATCGCCACGCTGCTATCGGTGCTCGCGATCGAAATCATTCTGGGTGCGCTCGATCGCGATGCCCGAGAAATCTCACGGGAACCCTGGGGCCTCGCGCTCATGTTGGGTGTTCTCGTCGTCAATGTGCTGATTTCACTCTGGGAAAACCGATGGGCGCGGCGGCTCGATTCGGACATCCTGCGCGCGGACGCTCGACACACGATCGCCGACGTATTGACGACGATCGCCGTGATCCTGGGCTGGCAGCTCGCCGCGCGTGGACTCCCCTGGCTCGACGCGCTCGCATCCGTCATCGTCGCCGGGATGATCCTCTACCTCGCCTACGGGCTCTTCCAAAAAGCGATCCCCGTCCTGGTCGAAGGGAGCATCGCCAACCCCGACGCCCTGTCGAATGCGGCCTCGGCGGTCGATGGAGTCCAGGAGACTCGCCGCGTTCGCTCGCGCCAGGGCGGGTCGGGCCCCACGATCGATCTCGTCGTGAGCGTCGACCCCGATCTTTCCACCGCGGAATCCCACGCGATTGCGGACGAGATCGAACGGGTGATCAGCGAGACCTTTTCGGTAAGCGACGTCACGGTGCACATCGAGCCGCACTGAAGCTGCCCGCGGGACCTGGCACCGCCGCTTCAGCGAACCGCCGGGCGGATCAAGATCGAGAAATACACGACCACGTATATCGCGTAGGCGATTGCAAACAGGCTGCCCGCCAGGACGAGGCCCGAGAGTTGTGAACTCCCGGGCAAGAGCGGCGCTAGCACTCGCGCGGCACCTGCCGCGATCACGAGCAGATAGGCGATCGCTGTGGCGCGACTGGCTCGCAGCGGGCGCCCCGTGTGTCCGAGTGGGGCGCGCGTCAAGAACGCGAGAATCATCGTACCCATCGCCCCGGCACCCAACGCGTGGAACGCGACCGTCGGCGGAAGCAATCCCGTCAGGCCCGAGACGGCGCGGGCCGCGAACGCCACGATCAGCCAGCCCTGCCCCACGTGAAGAATCCAGAGCAGCGGATCGTCCCAGGTGTCCCCGAACCGCCAGCCCCTGGCTCGCAACACGAGCAAGACCGCCGCGAGCAGCGCCGCGCAGCCGTTGACGACGGTCCCGATCGATTGAACCGGCTGATTTCGAACGACCAGGTCGATTGCCAGTGCGAGAACGACAGCCAGAATGGCCAGCTTCGAGAGGGTTTCGCTGGTCTCGACGTCTCGCTCCACGCCCCGCCTGCGCAGTGCATTGCGCGTAAAGTTGGGAACGACACGCCCACCGATGATCGTCAACATCACGATCATCGCGTAGGTCCCCAGGTAAAGACCGGTCGTCATCCGGCTCGGCCAGGCGCTCGTATAGGGCAGCAAACTCAGCAGGTTCGCAACCCAGTACACGAGCAGAAGAAAGACAAAGACGTAGTGGCGCGGCTCGCTGCGGCGATAGATCGGGGGCAGCACGAAGCACAACAACCCCGGAATCAGCAGCAGATCGAGCGCGGGGCCGACCCCACTGGGAAGCGACGAGGCGAACCACATGCCCGCTCGGCCAAGCAGCCAGAGCAGCCAGAGGAATGCGAGCGCTGCGCCTGCCGTCGGCTTCGAATCAGTCCAGTTCGGAACCGCGGTCAGGAGGAAGCCACACAACGCGGCGGCCGCCCAACCGAAGACCATCTCGTGGCCATGCCACCAGAGCGGTGAAGCAGCGGTCCTCGCAGGCCACCAGCCAGAGAGCACACCGATCCAGTAGACGATCGCGATCGGCGCATAGCAGCCGGCCGACAGGAAGAAGGGTCGAAATCCGTAACTGAAGAAAGCGCCCGAAAAAACGCCACGATCTTTGCCGCTCGCGGTTGTAATCATCTGAATTTCAACGCCCCCGTCCGCTCGATTCCCTCAGCTCGCGCCTGCTGCCGATTGCCCCGCGGTGGGGAGTATTGACTCATTCGATGCCGCCGCGAGGTTTCTGCGCCTCTGCGGTCGGCACAGAATATGCTGCGATATGCAGGTGTAACCAAAGAGAGGGGGAACGACCATGACTCGATTCGAAACGATTCTGGTTCCCGTCGACTTCTCGGAGCACTCCAGGGAAGCACTCGATACCGCGATTCAGATCGCCCATCTGTTTGGATCGACGATCCACCTGCTCCACTGCTACCACATCCAGACCGCGGGCGTCTCCCCATATGGAATCGTGCTGCCTGCGGGGTACTACGCGGACATTCGCGACGCAGCTGAAAAAAGACTCAACGACTGGCACGAAAGGGTGTCGAGCGAGGGCCTCAAGGTCGAGTCGCATCTATCGGCCGATAGCCCCTCACTGGCGATCAACCTCATAGCCGAGGAAGCCAACGCCGACCTGATCGTGATGGGAACGCGCGGACTGTCCGGACTCAAGCACGCGATGCTCGGCAGCGTCGCCGAACGCGTCGTGCGCCTGGCACCCTGTCCGGTCCTGACCGTCAAGCACCCCGAAGCCGACTGATCGGCGCGCGAAGAATCCAGCCGGCGACCCGCTGCCGGATGCCTCGACCGAACCCGAGCTCCTACCGATGCCGAGTGTCGAACCGGGGGCGCGGGTGGCGACGGCGAGTGAGATCGTGGGTAAGGCCGTCGCGGAACGGCGGTCGGTCTGGTTTCACCCGGTTGTACTGGCTCGCCAGGACCGAGTCACTGTTCCTGCGCGAGTTGCACCTCTTGTGACACCAGTCTCGGCCAGATAGTGAGATAGGGCTACTCCAAGCCGTGGCCACAGTGCTCACACCTCTTTGGGGGAAGCAGAGTATGGACGCGCAGCGGAAGGCCGAAGATGTCGATTCGCTGCCATGCGACGCGCGTTCGACACGCGGGACACCGCTGAATCAGGCGGAATACACCGAACGAGATTCCCGAAATGAACCAGACCGCTAACGCAGAACCCAGTGGTAACCAAAAGCCAACGATGATTGCCGCGATGAGGGCTACCAAAGCGATCCACGCCCGCCTTCTCGGCGCAGACCACGTTGTGCGGCCTTCCGCGCTGTTCGCCGGGCCGCGACTCATCGGTCGAACAACCGGCGCCCGAATCCGATGACATCGAACGCGCGCGTCTGCGTGAAGGACACAAATCCTTCAACCGGCAAGAAGGGTGGAGAAGCAGAAGCCGCCAAGCCTCCACCGTTGACAAAGTCACCGATGATTCGCTGCCCATGATTCGACGGGGTCGGGTTGATATTTCCTTGGGCGTTGATGGGGCCGCCGCCGAGGACGTGGTTGATGGAGAGCGAACGGTCCAGGGTGTCTATGTTTCCGACAATCTCGAACCCGGCATCAGCCGAGAGGCCGATCCCGATAGCGGGTCCCGCTTCCACGAACGGGCCAGCTTGGAACTCTCCCGCTCGGTTGCGGCCGAAGAAGAACCCGATGAGCGTGACTTCAAATCCACCGAGGGGTGTAACTACGTCGAAGCCAAGGATTTCGACTTTCACGAAGTTGCCGGGATTCGGTCCTAGCGGATTTTGCACTCCCCCTTGGGGCCCCTGACTCGAATGGTAATCCCACGCAGTCGATCGTGGGCCCCCTGTGACCGACTCGCCGAGGCTGCCGCTGGAATGCCCCGAGGCGACTCGATCGACGCTCGTGGCGGTCGCGTTTGGAGTGAACGACTGCGTGGTGGTATTGGAGTCATCGCCGCCGATCAAGGAGTTGAGCGCTGAGGCGAGCAGGCCAACCGCCGGACCGATGCCACTTCCGGGAGATTCCCTGCGTTCGCCGTACTCTCGGCCGTCTGGATCGATGTTTCCGATCGGGTTGTTTCTCACATAGCTGTAGGGATTGTGGGTCTGCGGATCGGCGATCGACTGGACGATCGGATCGACGGATACGAAGCGGCCGGCTTCCGGGTCATACCAGCGGGCCCCGAAGTAATACCAGCGCATGTCTGCATGATACGCCTTCCCGGTGAAAGAAGCAGCGACGCTGGCCAGCAGGTCTGTCCTGGAAGCAATCACCTCGCCGAAGGGTCCGAAGATCCGACGCTCCACGGTCACACCGCTGCCGTCGAGCGCGAGAACTTCGCTGCCCAGGTGATCGTGGAACAGGTACCGAATGTAGGTCTTGCCACCACCGACCTTGCCCCCCTTCCCTCCCGCATTTCTGGCCGCCCACGTATGGGGCGGCACCACGATCAGAGCGCTCAATGCCAGAGCGATGCTCGCCAGCGCGGGGCGCTCGCCAACGGTACTCAGGACTCCGAGGCACGCGAGAAGCGCAAATATTCCGACGATCGAGCCGCCCACGATCCATGGAACCAAAGCGTCCGAGTTCGCCGTACCTGGTCGGGCCGCGGGCGCGCCAGCCGGCCGAAGGCTTGCGCCCGTTTTCTTTTCCGCGACGATTCGCACTCCGAAGGCACTCGTGTAGGTCCATGCCACATTCGTCCGCCAATCGAAGCGAAAATAGTCCCCGAGGTAGATTTCGCTGGTGGAGCCCGTGGTCTTCGAAAGCAGCTTCCCATCGATGTCGTACCAGAAAAAGGTCGTGCAGGTATTCTCAGCTGCGCCTACGCAGTAGATCTGACCCAGGGAGTTGTAGGTAATGAACTCGTCGGAGCCGCGCTGCGTGACATTGCCGCGCTCATCGTAGCGATAGCTCTTTCCCTTTTGGTTGATCGATATTGCGTGTGGGCCACCCTCGCCCGCGCGCCCGGTCTCACCGTCGAAATAAAATTGGTTCCACGCCGAATCCGGATCTTCCAGCTCCCGACCTCGGAGATTTCCCAATTCGTCATACGCAAAGTATTTCGGCTCATTCGCGTAATGTTCCGCCGTCCAGGACATCAGTCGGCCGCGCTGGTCGTAATCGTAGATCGCGGATGCATCTAGCGCGTCGGCCGTCGTGTGGTCGTCATCTACCCGAATCACCTGACCGGCTCCGTTGTACTGATAGGCGAGGTTCAACCGCGCACCATCATCATCCAGCTTGATCTGCTTCACTCGATTGACGGCCCTGCCAATCTCCCCATCGCTCATCGAGTAATAGTCGAAAGTCAAATCGCCCGGAGCTTCTGAGATCGTTACCGCACGGCCGAGTGCGTCGTACGCGACGTCGTCGATGTGATATTTCGACGGTTCCGCTTCACAATCGGAAATGTCCCGCCTGCTGCAAACGCGCGTTAGATAGGCTCCATCGTAGCCGTAGCTGGCTCCCTCTACCGACTCCAGCGGAGACTGGATCATTACCCGCCGACCGAGCAGATCGTGCTGAAAATCCGTGCGGAGGGTTCGGTTGTTGATGGAGCGTCGGTTGGTCTTCAGGTTTCCGAAATCGTCGTATTCCCAGATTTCGCTGTAGCTTCCGGAGGAAGTCACCGCCGCTCGCTTCCGGGTGTTTCGGTCGTATTCGAGCGCCAGGTCCCAATCGCCGTTCTGGGGCGGGGTGTTTCGCGTCTTCAAGCGATCGAGTTCATCGTATTCATAGACCACATTGGTCGTCGCGCCCGCGCTGACATTCATCGTCTGCTCGACATTGCCCACTTTGTCGTAGCTGGTGAATACCATGCCTCCATCTGGATCCTCGATCAGATAGACGCGTCCGAGTGTGTCATACCGATAGGTCAAGCGGTTCGCAGCGCTGCCGTAATCCGTCGTCGCGTCATAAATCGTCGCTACCTCGCCGCTCGCCTCGTAGGTGTAGAAGGTCGAGACCGGATTCGAGCACGCAACTCCGGTCAAATTCGTTCGATCGGGCGCAACCGCATCGCACTCCCTCGCCACGACCACGCGCTTCCCGTCGAGCAGGTGTTCCGTGAGAACTCCGTTCGCATCCTTCGAGAGAACGGCATCGAGCGGCCCGGGAGCCATTGCTCCAAAAACCGCCGGGGGCACGAAGAAGACTCTTCGATAGGCGAACGCCATTACGCCATCGGGAGTTCTCCGGGTCATCACGCGCCCCAGCGGGTCATAGGATTGGGTGATTTCTTCCACGTTCGGGTGGGTCGCTTCGGGGAGGTTGGTGCAGTGCGCGTCCGCGCATGCGATATCGAGCGTCCCTCGCGTCGCGCGACCCGCATAGTCCCTTTCAGTGATCGCCCGTCCGAACGGAAAGGCCACCCCAGGCGCACGAGGTGACACTGAAGCCATCTGGCGCCCCAGACCATCGAGGTAGATCGCGGTGCGCACGCTCGCCGCGTCATCCTCTGCACTTCGCTCATCGAAGTAGGCTCGCTCCACGATGTAGGGACGGCCGGCGTCATTTCCAGGCGCATCCGGATCGTCCAGGTATTCCCGCGTCGCGAGAATCACCTCCTGAGCGCGATTTGCGGGCTTCGTCCAGAGGCGGATCGGCCGATCGAACGGGTCGACGTCGATCCAATCGGAATCGCCGCTGTAGAGGCGATCGATGGCCGTCAGTCTTCCACTTGCGAGATCAACGGGGCGTCCCGAGAAGCGCGTCTGCTCTCCAAGTGGATCCTTGACGCCAACGACGAGCGTATGAGTGTCCGTTCCCATGTCATCGGGACATGCGCTGCCATCTGCGAAGGTCGCGTCTCCGTCGTAGCAGAAGAAGGTGGTGCGGTTTTCCGGATCGACGGTTTGCACCAGATTGCCATAGGTGTCGAAGAGATAGGTTGCCCTCGCGAACTCGGGAGCATCCGTTACGTACCGTTGCTTGATCGTTCTAGTCACCGAGCGTGGCAGGCCGCGCTCGTCGCGATCGAAAACAGTCTCGCTCAGGAGTTCGGAATTTTCGGTCTCGTAAATTTCCTTCGCGAGGAGGCCCTTGATCCATCTGGCGCCCGTATCCGTTCGATCGGCTTGCCTCCTGATGGTCAGCGTTCCGGTCGGGCGAATCGTTCGGATCTCGTGCACGAAGTTATATCCGTGCGTATCGACCCCGTTGAGATAGCCATAAATAATTTCTCGAATGGGGCCGGCGCCGTCTTCGTAATGGTTGGTCTCCGTTTCTGCAATCAAACGGCCGATGTGGACGCCTGCAATCGAGCCTTCGTCGGGACTGCCCGGAAGCGTCGCCCAATTCAGCGTTCGCTCGTGGAGTTTGTCCCCAAGCGCGTCGTAGATCTCGACACGCGAAACTCTGCCCGCGCGGCCGTGTTGCTGCCAGAAGTAGGCTCGCTTGACTTGAAACATCTCGATCTCGGGTGCGTCGCTGTGCCTGACCTCCACGGCTCGAAAGCCGAGCAGTGAGCGCTTCACCGGATCCCAACGCGGCATGGCGTAGGTCATGGTCGCTCGATGGACTCCACCCCCTGCGAGACTGTCTCGCGTCTCGAGACTCGAGACGATCGGTCGCGCGGTCCATCTCGGGAGACCGATCGAACCCGCCTCGTTGAGGCTGTCGGCGTCAGCCCGGGCGAGACTTTCGAGTTCCGCATTGCGCTGCTCGATTGCAGACGTGTACCCGAACTTCTGGCTACCGCCCTGGCCGTTCTCGGCGAGTTCCAGCAGATCCATCTGCGCAGATTTCGAGAGGTGGATCGCCCTCGGGACCGCTGGCGTCTGCAGTCGATCTCTCATGAAGTCGACGGTCGCGTCTCCGTTGAAATCGAATATGCGCACGCCATCGTCGAAGATGAACAATTTTCCGTTGGATACGTAGCGGCCCGTAGTCGACATGATGTCGTCCGGGACATAGCGATCGTCCTGCCGCCAGATTTGTGGCCGACTCGGGTCGTGAATCCAGGCATTCATACCCGTCAGCGCGGGATGATCCGTCTTGACGAGATCGACCAGACCATCGCCGTTGAGATCTACGAACGAGAGCTCACTGCTTCGCACCAGCGGCAGATTCCCGCCGCCCCACAACATTTGCGAAGGAGGTTGATAGACCGAGCTGATCGTCGTGAAATTTGTAGGCGGCAGGTACTTCCGCGCCGCTATGCATTCCGGGTTTCCCGAAAGCGCACCACACCAGCCGGATCCCGTGTTGAGCCAAACCCCTTCCGTTCGCAGCGTGGCGCTCAATCGGCCATGCCCGGAGCCCGGGTTCACGGCCGTCTTGACTAGGTCCGCCAAGCCGTCTCCGTTGACGTCCGCGAACCGCACCCCCGCATCGGCATCGTGAACGTATTTCGGATAGCCGGAAAGGAAATTGAACTCGGCAACGAGGCTCACGGGCAATCTGTAGCTGTCTGTGTAGACCCAACCCGTGCCGTTCGGCCTACTGAGCCAAGCGCCATCCGGAAAACTCTTGACAGCGCTTCCGGAACCGAAGGTTACGGGGTCTCGCTTCACCACGATGTCGGGGCGACCGTCGCCATTCAGATCCGGCATCCTGACGCCGTGATCGACGAAATGGGCGTAGGTAATTCCGCGGCTCGGATCCTTCGGCTTTTCCAGGTTGCCCCTCCACTTGCCCGGGGCCCACGCAATCCCGGGGCTTTCGGAGCCAGAACCCCCGTCGGATCGCAGATAGATCGAGTAGAACACCGGCAACGCGGCCGCCCACGTCGCGGTCTCGTCCGTCCACCCTCCTCCATGATCGGGGTCTTCTAATCCGTTGTTGATGAATACGCGCTTTACACTGACGGGAGCATCCCAACTGCGGACGCCACAGCGCGAAAGCGACGTACTGCTGCCCGCGCCGATTTCGAATGAAATTATGATATCGGAGAAGCCATCGGCGTTGAGGTCGACCAACCTGGCTTCGACGTGCGACGAAATTACGTTGTAGATCGCTCGCTGTTCGGCATTGAATGGATTCTCGGAGCGAAAAGTCACGAATGTGTCGTAATCGGAAGAGTAGTAATCTCTGGTCGAGCAGGTCTCATCGGCATCAGCGCCTCTTCGAACTTCCCGAACCACGTTGACTGGAACCGTCAGCTCCGCCAGTCGGTCCTTCCAGCTGTTGTTCAAGGTGCCCCAACCGCTTCCGTCATTGAGATAGACTTCGTGCTGGATCTCCCAGAGCGGATCATACGGACCGGTCGTATTCAGCGCCTTCTTCCAGGCCTGGACGTAATCCGGATACCCGTCTCCGTTGATGTCTCCGACCCGAACGCCGCGATCTCGGCCCTGGGCCTGATTCTCGCCGGTCGTGAAGTGCAGTGATATGCCCGAATCCTCCTGGCGCCATTCGGTCGTGGGATCCCATTGCGCCCCGACAGCGCTGCCGATCGAATCCGAGTTCGTGTAGGAAAAGGTTCTCGCCGGAAGGCCCTGGCAGGTCGCGGGGTTCTGATGGATCGGGCAATCGGTGCCGAAGAGCTGGACCTTCCAGAGGCGCGAACGCCCCGTGTCGTAGCCAGCGCTATTGGCGTAGGTCAACACCATGCGTCGATAAACTTGGCTCCCCACCAGGCTCTGAATTTCGCTCACCCGCTTTCCGACCCGAGTCTCGATCCCGAGCGGATAACCGAAGATCACCTGCTCGCGGCCCATTTCGTCCGAGCGGTCCTCGAGCACGAATTGGGCTCGCCTCTCCATGGTCGCGCCGCCGATCGGCGTTTGATCGCCAGCCCGGTAGGTGTAGGTAACGGACTCCGGATATGCGGTTCCGATATCGCTGACGCGGTCGTAAGAGAACCTCGTAATGTTGCCGCTGACATCTTCGAGTTCCGACAGGAGCCAGCGCCCGATCGGACCATTGTCATTCTCGTAATCGATCGAACCACCCACACGAATGCGCGTCTCCTGATTGGTTCCAAAGCGCGCCTTCAGGCCATCTGAAAATTCGACCATCCACCATTCGCCACTCCCATCCAGGGTCCGCTTAATGCGCGCGAACGATTCCTGAAAGGTTCGATACTCACCTGGATTCTCGGGGTGCGCGACGAGCAGGACCCCGTCGAATTCGAATTGATCCGTCGAGTCGTACTTTGGAGTTCCAAATCTCGCGGTTCTTCGAATCTCGCCGAGTTCTACGCGCCAGCCGACTCCGAACGGCCCATCCGAGAGATCGCTTTCGTACCGGAGAGCCAGTTCGGGCTCGCTGCCACCCGTGCCCTTGGGCATTGGAATCTCGATGTGGAAATTTGCCTGGCCTGTACTCTCGAGAACACTCCCGTCTCTCGCGTTTTGGCTCGAGAGATCTTTCGGGTCATTTGCAGCCCATCCCAGATCGGCCACCGCCAATGCGACCAGAAGCCCCAACGAAACCGAACGGCTGCTGCACTGCAATTGGCGTTTTCGTGTCGATTTTCCACGATTCACTTTTGCGCGATTCAAACCCTTGAACGGCTCGCAGTTCGAGATCGTCATCTGCTCGTGCTCCTCCTCGCAACCCCCGGGTCTCGGCCAACCTCGACGAGGCCCGCGCTGCATACGCGGCGGTCATGGCGGAAATCGCTGAGAGCAAGGTGCATGCCAGAAAAACGCAAAGCGATCGATTGCGAGCACAAGCGCTCGGCAAAAGATCACCGCACTCAACCGAAAAATATTGTCTGAATGGATTCGGGCGGTTGGAGAATCAATGGTCGATCAAAAAAACAGCGAGGCGATTGATCTACACATCGATTTTGTGACACAGAGCGGGCTGAGAACACAATACGACAAATCGTGTCAGGGTTTGGCCGACAGGTTTGTCGTGCCCCGAACGGATTTCAACACGCGGCGTCTGATCAGACAGGTGTCACACTGCGCCACTTCGCGGGTGGGACGTCCCGGCGATCCTCGGCGGCGGCGAGGCGTGCGGCGATTTCGTCTCGCAAGGTCTCGGGGGGGACGATCGCGTCGATGACGAGCTCGCTCGCGAGGCGTTCGATGTCGATGTCGTCGCGGTATTCGCGCTGCAAGCGCGCTTCGGTTTCGGCTCGCTCTTCGTCCCCGAGCCCCTGGAGCTTGTTGAAATAGACCGCGTTGACCGCGGCCTCGGGTCCCATCACCGCGATCATCGCGCTCGGCAGCGCAATACAGGCTTCGGGCTCGAAGGCGGGACCGCTCATCGCATAGAGGCCCGCGCCGTAGGCCTTGCGCACGATCACGCTCAGCCGGGGCACGGTGGCTTCAGAGACGGCCATGATCATCTTGGCACCCGCGCGGATGATTCCCTCGCGTTCGACGGCCTTGCCGATCATGAAACCCGGCACATCCGCGAGAAAGAGCAGCGAGATTCCGAATGCGTCGCAGAGCCAGATGAAGCGCGCGGCCTTGTCAGCGGAATCGACGAAGAGCACGCCACCCTTGACCTTGGGTTGGTTGGCGACGATGCCCACCGGGTGACCATCGATACGCGCGAGCCCCGTGATGATTTCGCCCGCGTACAGCTGCTTGATTTCGAAGAATGAATCGCCATCGATCACGCGCTCGATCACCTCGCGCATGTCGAAGGGTTGGTTTTCGGATTCGGGGATCAGCCTTTCGAGGTCGTCGCAGCCGGCAGCCGGCGCTACGTCTTCATGTGCGGGAAGGTGTCCGTCCGCACACGAAGGCATGTAGGATAGATATCGCCGCGCGGCCTCGATGGCTTCCGGCTCGGAGCTCGCGAGCCAATCGCCGCAGCCCGAGACCGAACAGTGCATTTTCGCACCGCCCATTTCTTCGAGGCTCACGACTTCGCCGATGACCTTTTCGGCCATGCGCGGAGAGCCGAGGTACATGCTCGCGTTGCCCTCGACCATGATGACCACGTCGCAAAACGCGGGAATGTAGGCGCCGCCGGCGGCCGATGGGCCGAAGAGCAGGCAGACTTGCGGCACCATGCCCGACATTCGCACCTGGTTGTGGAAAATACGGCCCGCACCGCGGCGGCCCGGAAACATCTGGATCTGATCGGTGATTCGCGCACCTGCCGAATCCACCAGATAGACGAGCGGCACGCGCTGGCGCTCCGCGTGTTCCTGGATGCGCAGGATCTTTTCGACGGTGCGCGCGCCCCACGATCCTGCCTTTACCGTCGAATCATTGGCCATCACGCAGACCGGTCGGCCGTCGATCGCGCCACTGCCGGTTACGACACCGTCTGCGGGAAGGTCACCCGCCAGGCTGTTTGCGAACGCGGCGTCTTCTATGAACGAATCTTCATCGAGCAGCAGGCGCAGGCGCTCGCGGCAGAAGAGTTTGCCGGTTTCGCGGCCCTTCTCGTGATACTTGGGATCGCCCCCGCGGCGAATCTGCGCGAGTCGGTCCTTGACTTCGGATCCGTCCTTCAAGGTCACCTCCTCCCCTGTCGGTTCGCCTTCGCCCGCCCGCGATCAGAGCGCCCGCCGTTCGCGCTCTCGCTCGCCGAGTCTCGCGCGAAACACGCGCCCGGGCAGCCGTCGGCCCAGAACATCGCGCTCGAGCCAGGCGCTCGCATCCACGAGCGCGTCGAGATCCACACCGGTGCGAATGCCCTCGCGCTCGAACAGGTCCACCAGATCCTCCGTGGCGACGTTACCCGATGCGCCGGGTGCATACGGGCAGCCCCCGAGGCCCGCTAGCGAAGTGTCGAAGATCCGCACGCCTCCTTCGAAACCCGCCTGGGCATTTGCGAGTGCGCGACCATAGGTGTCGTGCAGGTGCAACGCGATCCGCTCGATCGAAACCTCCGAAGCGACCGCGCCCACCAACTCCCGCACCTGATTCGGATGGCCGACCCCAATCGTATCTCCGAGCGAAACCTCTGCGGCACCGCGTTCGATCAGCTCCCGCGACAGATCGACCACGGCGCGCACGGCGACCTCGCCCTCGTACGGACAACCACAGACGGTCGACACGTAGGCGCGCACCGCAATGCCATCCGCGCGGCTGCGCTCGAAGACCGGCGCGAGGCGCGCGAGTTGCTCGGCTATCGAGCAGTTCACGTTCTTCTGATTGTGGGTCTCGCTCGCGGAAACGAAGGTTCCGACGACATCGATCGGACCCGCCGCGCGGAGGCGCTCGTAGCCCTTTTCGTTGGGCACCAGCGCACCGTACCGAACCCCTGGGCTGCGCCGCAGCACGGAAACGAGTTCATCGGCATCGGCCAACTGCGGGATCCAGCTCGGAGACACGAAGGATGCAACTTCGACTCGGCGCAGTCCCGATGCGGTCAGCAGCGCGATCAGCTCGAGCTTCGCCTCAGTCGAAACGAACTCGTCTTCATTTTGCAGTCCGTCCCTGGGGCTGACTTCGTAGATTCCAACGTCCGGCGCGCGCGGGTCGCCTTCGGACATCGCGTACGTCTACTTGCCGTAGTCGTAGAAGCCGCGGCCCGACTTGCGGCCCAGCCAACCCGCTTCGACGCGCTTGACGATCTCCATGCAGGGCGCGTAGCGCGGGTTTCCGTACTCTCGATGCAGGCTCCTCAGGATCGCGCAGACGACATCGAGCCCGACCAGATCCGCGAGTTCCAGCGGTCCCATCGGGTGATTGCACCCGCCCTTCATACAGGCGTCGATTCCCTCTGCATCCGAGACCCCCTCACTGAGCGCAAAGGCCGCCTCGTTGATCATCGGAAAGAGCACCCGGTTCACCACGAAACCCGGGAGGTCGGACACCTCGATCGGCGTCTTGCCCAGCGCCCTCGCGAATTCGCTGACGGCCGCAACGGTCTGGTTCGACGTGCGCAGGCCGCTCACGATTTCGACGAGGTTCATCACGGGGACCGGGTTGAAGAAGTGCATCCCGACGAAGCGCTCGGGGCCCGACACGAAGGAGGCCATCTTCGTCACCGAGAGACTCGAGGTATTCGTCGCAATGATGCAGCGGTCGCTGACGATCCCGCTCAGCGTTTCGAGCAATTCCCGCTTGATATCGATGTCTTCGGGTGCGGACTCGAGGACGATGTCGCATTCCTTGAGCTCTTCGAGCGAGACGACGCCGCGAACCCGGCTCACGATGCCTTCGCACTGGGCCTGCGTCAGCTTCTCGCGACTGACCAGCTTTTCGAGCCCCCATTTGAGTCGAGCCAGGCCCTTTTCGACCGATTCCTGTTTGCGATTTTGGAAGATCACGTCGCAGCGGATCTGCGAGGCCACATGGGCGATCCCGCAGCCCATCGTTCCGGTTCCGATGATTCCAACTCTATTCATGGCTAGACGCACTCCACTGCAAGCGCAACAGCCTCACCACCGCCGATGCACAGGGTTGCTATTCCACGCTTGAGTTTCCGATCCGCGAGCGCGTAGAGCAGCGTGACGAGCACGCGCGCTCCCGAGCAGCCGATCGGATGCCCGAGCGACACGGCACCGCCGTTTACGTTGATCTTCTCCATCGGGATGCTGTGCTCTTTTGCCGCCGCCATCGTCACGCCCGAAAAAGCCTCGTTGATTTCGTAGAGATCCCAGTCCGATGCTTCGGTGCCGGTCTTTGCGTAGAGCTTTGCCAGCGCGTCGACGGGCGCGAGCGTGAACCACTTCGGCTCCACAGCGGCAGAGGAATCCGCGATGATCTTGGCGAGTACGCTGTAGCCCCGCTCTCTCGCGACGTCTGCCGAACACACCACGAGAGCCGCCGCACCATCGTTGAGCGAGGACGCATTCGCAGCGGTAACCGTCCCTTCCCGGCCGAACGCGGGACGCAGGCCCGCGAACTTGTCGATCTTGCCGCGGCCGGGCTCTTCGTCGTCATCGATCAGCAGCGGCTCACCGCGGCGCTGCGGGACCGCCACCGGCACGATTTCCGGCTTGAAGCGCCCTTCCTTCTGGGCTGCGAGTGCCCGGCGGTAACTGGTCGCCGCGAATTCGTCCTGATCCTCGCGCGTGAATCCGCAGCGCTCCGCGACGAGGTCGCCGCAGACGCCCATGTGCATGTCGCCGTAGGGGTCCCAGAGGCCGTCCGACACCATCGAATCGACGATTTCCGCGTTGCCGAGACGCAGCCCCGCGCGCGCCTTCGGGATGATGTAGGGCGCATTGGTCATCGACTCCATGCCGCCCGCCACCACGACGTCGGCCTCGCCGGTCATGACCTCGCGCCGCGCGTACATGACGGCCTGGAGGCCCGATCCACAGACCTTGTTGACCGTCACCGCACCGGTCGAAACCGGGAAATCCGCCTTGATCACGCACTGGCGGGCCGGCGCCTGGCCGATGCCCGCGGACAAGACGTTGCCCATGATCACGCTATCGACCTGCTCGGGTGTCGCACCCGCTCGCTTGACGGCTTCTCTGACCACCAACGCCCCGAGATCCGACGCGGAAAGCGACGAGAGCCCGCCCTGGAAGCATCCGATCGGGGTCCGGGTGGCGCTGGCAATGACGACGTTGTTCTGGCACATACGGTCTCTCCTGCAAAGGCGGGCAAGCCTGAGCCGGGGAGAACCGGGGGCGTGCCGGGCGAAGACTGGGAGACCACCCTACACGATCCGGGGCTGCCGAGTCAAACCGTGGACGACCTTCAGAATTACGAATAGCCGAGCGTTTTCAGCCGCTTCGGGTGCTTTGCCCAACGCGGTTCTAGCTTTACCCAAAGCTCCAGATGGACCTTGTTTCCGACCAATTCTTCGATTTCGGCGCGCGCCCGGACCCCGATCCGCTTGATGACCTGGCCGCCCGTTCCGATCACAATCTGCTTCTGGGAGCGCCGCTCGACGAGCAGATTCGCCCGGATTCGCACGAGATCGGTGCGCTTTTCGTCGTACTCGACCACCTCGACGGCGAGTGCGTACGGCAACTCCTGGCCGAGCTCCTCGAACGCCGCTTCTCGCACCAACTCGGCGACCAGGAAGCGCAGCGACCGATCGCTCAACTGGTCTTCGGGGTAATGGGGGGGCGATTCCGGCAGCTGCGCGGCGATCTCCGCGAGCAAAGCCTCCACCCCCTCTCCCGTTCGAGCCGAGATCCGCCGCATCTCCGGCGCCGCCGCGGGCCACTCGGCCTGCTGGCGATTCTCGAGATCGGCCTTGGTCGCGACCGCGATCACCGGGCAACTGCGCGCGAGCAATTTTGCGTGGAGGGCCGCGAGATCCTCCCCCCAGCCCCCGTACGGGTCCACGAGCAGAAGGCCCAGATCGCAGTCTCGCGCCGCAGAATCCACCAGCTCGTTGAGCGCGAGATTGAGCGGCTTCGCGCTCTCGTGCATCCCGGGTGTGTCGAAAAAAAGGATCTGGAAATCGGGCCGGGTCAGGATTCCGAGGATCCGGCTGCGCGTCGTCTGGGGCTTCGCGGTGACGATCGCGATCTTTTCGCCGAGCAGGTGATTGAGCAGCGTCGACTTACCCGCGTTCGGGCGGCCGAGAATCGCCACCGTGCCCGCGCGGTGCGATGCGTCAGCCATCGGTCTTCGGCTCCTCGGCCGCACTCCTCTCGAGTGCTGCCACGGCGGCCGCGCGCTCGGCAACCCGCTTCGAGCGCCCGACGCCCCGGCCCCAGACCTCCGCGCCGATCGAGACCTCTACCGCGAAGCGTTCGTCATCGTCGTCTTCGGCGCTGTCGCCGACCATCTCGTAGCGCGGCGTCTGCCGAAAATGCGCGTGCGCCCACTCCTGGAACTCGGTCTTGGCGTCGCGCTTCTGTCGCGTCGCGTCGCTCGCGAGCGCGGCGCCGTAAACACGCCGCACGAAACTCTCGACGGGCGCGAGTCCGCCGTCCAGATAGATCGCGCCGATCAATGCCTCGAAACAATTCGCGAGGATCGAATCCTTTTCGCTACCGCCCGACTGCATTTCGGTGCGGCCGAGTTTGATGAAACGACCGAGCTGCAGGTTCCGGGCCTGCTTGGCGAGTGATTTCTGATTCACCAGGGCCGAGCGGGTTCGGGTCAAATCGCCTTCGTCCCACTCGGGATGTGCTTCGTAAAGAATCTCCGAAACCGCGAGATCGAGCACCGCGTCGCCGAGAAACTCGAGGCGTTCGTTTCCACGACCGCCGTCGTCTTCGTGTGCATAGGACGTGTGCGTCAGCGCGAGAGCCAGCAGGCTGCGATCCGAAAACGCGTAACCGAGTGTGGCGTCGATCGAAGTCATGGGCGCGTCCGGGTCGGGCGTCATAGTGACTCGGCGATCCAGCCGCCGCCGAGAACGACGTCGCCCGCGTAGAATACGGCAGCCTGCCCCGGGGTCACCGACCGCACGGGCTCGTCGAAGCTGACGACCGCCTGCCCTTCGGCGCGTGGCTCGATCGAAGCGGACGCACCCACGTGTCGATGGCGCACCCGCACCGTCGCGCGGACGGCGCGATTGGGCACCACTCCGGATACCCACGAAACCCGCTCGAGGCGCGCGCCCTTTGCGTTGAGGTCTTCGGCCTCGCCGACCACGACGCGGTTGCGCCCGGCATCCAGGCGTGCCACATAGAGCGGCCGTTCCGCCGAGAGGCCGAGCCCCTTGCGCTGGCCCACCGTGAAGTGATGGATACCGGGATGTAGGCCGAGCACCCGCCCTTCGCGATCGACGATTTCTCCCGCGCCGGGCAGCGCTTCTGGGCAGATCGCTTCGACCGCCTTCGCGTAATCGCCATCGGGCACGAAGCAGATCTCCTGACTCTCGGGCTTGTCGGCAGTCGCCAATCCGAGTTCGCGCGCCCGCGCGCGAACCGCCTCTTTTTCGAGGCCCCCGAGCGGAAATTCGATCGCAGCCAGTTGCTCCTGGCCAAGTTCGAACAGGAAGTAGGTCTGGTCCTTCCGCCGATCGACCGCGCGGCGCAATCGCAGGCGCGCTGTGTCGGGATCGACATCCACCCGCGCGTAGTGGCCCGTCGCGACCCGATCCGCTCCAAACACCCGGGCCCGTTCGAGCAGATACTCGAATTTGAAGCGCGAGTTGCACGCCACGCACGGGATCGGCGTTCGGCCCGAAAGGTAATCTTCCGCAAACGGGCGTATCACCTCGGCGCGAAAACGCTCCGCGTAATTTGCGACGTAGAACCGGATGCCGAGGTGGTCCGCGACGCGCCGCGCATCGTCGGCATCCGCGAGCGCGCAGCAGCGAGACGCTACGCCCGCGAGATTGAGGGTCACCCCGATGACTTCGAGGTCTCGCTCGACCAGCAGGGCCGCCGCGACCGAAGAATCGACACCCCCCGAGAGCGCCGCGACGACGCGCTCGCGTTTTGCGTCCGCACGTCCGACCGCGCCGCTCGGCTGTTGATCTGCGCTCATGCCCCCACCGCTTGCCGCGCGCTCTCGACGCGATCTGGCAGCACGCTGAGTGCGTAATCGATCTGCTCCGCGTCGTTGCCGTGGCCGATGCTGAAGCGGAGAGATCCGCGCGCCTGTTCGGGTGAACGTCCCATCGCGATCAGCACTTTCGACGGTTCGATCGAACCCGAGTGGCACGCGGCACCCGACGACACCGCGATTCCCTCGACGTCGAGCGCCTGCAACAGCAATTCGCCCGCCGCGCCGTCGAACTCCACGTTCAATGTATTCGGAAGCACGCTGTCGGCCGATCCGTTGCGCCGCACGCGGGGAACCTTGGCTCGAATTCCATCCCACAACCGGTCGCGCAGCGCCGCGTAGTCGCGCATCCGCTCCGGCAGCTCCCGCTCCGCAATTTCACAGGCCACACCGAGGCCAACGATCGCCGCGACGTTCTCCGTGCCTCCGCGCCGGCCCCGCTCCTGCGGCCCCCCGCGCAAGACCGATTCGAAGACCAGATCACCGCGCGCAATCAGACACCCCACGCCTTTCGGCCCGTTGAACTTGTGCGCGGACAGCGACAGCAGATCGACGGGGATCTTCCGAAGGTCGATCGGAATCTTGCCCACCGCCTGGGTCGCATCCACGTGAAATGGGATCCCGCGCGCGCGAACGACCGCCGCAATGCGCTCGATCGGCTGCAGCACCCCGGTTTCGTTGTTCGCCCAGAGGATCGACACGAGCGCGGTCTCCGCTTCGATCGCCGCCTCGATCTGCGCTGCGTCGAGCAGGCCATCCGAATCGACTCCGACCCGCGTCACGCGCCAACCTGCGCGCTCAAGGGATGCGAGCGGCGCCTCGACCGAAGGATGTTCGACGGTGGAACTCACGAGATGCCCCGCCGCGCCCGCCCGTGCTCCCAGCATTCCGAGCAATGCCGTGTTGTTGGCCTCGGTGGCGCCGCCCGTGAACAGCACATCGCCCGATTCGATCCCGATCAGCGAGGCGACCGACGCCCGCGCGCGGTCCACTGCGGCGCGCGCGGCGCGCCCCTCCTCGTGCGCACTCGACGGATTGCCGTGGATTCCGCGCAGAACCCGGAGCATGGCTTCGACGACTTCGTCGCGAAGCGGCGAAGTGGCGTTGTGATCGAGGTAGACGCGCATCGCTTCACCTGCGCTGGAAAGGAGCGCGACGCTAACCCCGAGCCGCTGGAGGGTCAAGCGAGGGGAGCTGAGAGAGCAGTTCCGCGAGCGTCTGTGCACCGCGCGTGTCGGCGACCGCGGCATCGAGGTCTCCGAGCAGCTGGTCGACGATGACCGCATCCGGACCGTCGGCAACCGGTTCGCGCTGCCCGCGCAGCGCAGCCAACACATCGATCACGCGGATTCGAGCCGAAGGTTGACCCAATTGAAAAGCCTCTTCGGCCGCCGTTTCGCCGCGCCTCGACAAGATCCCCGCCTCCTCGAGCTTGCGCAGAATTTCGCGCACGACGCGGATCGGCGCCCCGAGGCGCGCCGTCAAGCTGTCGGCGGTTTCCGGCATCGCCGATTCGTCGAATGCGCGCGCGATCAACAGCGCCGCCCGCAGCGCGATCGCCTCTCGTTCGGCGGGCAGCGCCGAAGAGCCACGCAGCTCCTGCCGATACGAGGCCAGGTTCTGATGCGCAAAAGCCAGTTCTGCACCGAACAAGACGATCGCCCAGAACACGTAGATCCAGGCCATCAGCAGCGGCAACTGGGCAAACGCGCCGAAGAGCGCGTTGGCGCGCGCCACGCCCACGCTGTAGGTCAGGTAGAAATCCTGCGCGAAGAGGATCAGCAACGCAGACACCGCACCCCCCAGCGCCGCAGAAGAAAATCGCACGGATGTATTCGGCAGGAACCAGAACATCAGCGCGAGCGAACCCGCCAGCGTAAGCCAGGGCAGCTGCCGAAGCCCCAGTTCGTAGACGAGCGAGAAAAACTCGTACTGGAGCAGGCGCTGCACCAACCATTCGCTCTGCAGGCCGGTTGCGAGAGACAGCCCGGTAGCGCCGAGCGGAACGACTACGAGAATGGCCAGATAGTCGGGGAATCGCCGACTCCAGTTCCGGTGTTTCTTGACACCCCAGATCGAATTGAAGGCGCCCTCCACGTTGCTGAGTCCGAGTACGGTCAGTACGAAAACGACGGCCGCGCCGATGCCGCCCAGCGCCTTGAAGTTCGCCGACTTGATTTGCGAAAGGATGTTTTCCTGCAGGCCCGGCGCACCCGCCGCGAGTTTCTCGACCAGGCCATCTGCAAAGCTGCTCTCGATACCGATCGAAGCGGCAATGGAAACCACGATTGCGAAAACCGGAATCACCGAAATCAGCGTGAAGTAGGTGAGCGCGCTCGCGTGGAGCAACAGGCGATCACGCACGAATCCCTCGGCGGTCATGCTCGCGAACTGGAGCAGGCTGACGGCGCGCGCGACGACCCAGCGCGAAGCCGGCTCCTCCGACCACAGTTCCTCCTTGAGGAACCTGCGGGCCCGCTCGACTCCTGCCTGGATCTTCACATTCGCCCTCCCGCGCCCAGCCGGAAGCTTCGGACCGCTTCCGCACGACACTGCGGGGAGTCTACTGAACCGGGCTGAGGAGCACGCGGATTCGCGGCCAGCACGGGGCGCAGCTCCTCGAGCGTCTTCGGGCCGATCCCGCGCACGCGCAACAGGTCATCGACGCGCTCGAAAGGCGCGCGTGCGCGCTCCTCCACGATCTGCCGCGCGCGCACGCTGCCGATCCGATCCAGGCTTTCGAAGGTTCGCGCGCCAGCGCAGTTCAGTTCGATCGGCAGGCCGAAGAGCCTGCGCGCGGGCCCGCGAATTTCAGCCGCGCGCACCTGCGCGGTCTCACAGCGAACGGCCGTCGTATGCTGCGCGACGGCTGCCGACTCCGTGGGATCGAGGCAGTCTTCCGATTCGGACGAAGTCACTGGGACTGCCAGCGCAAAGAGCGCAGCGCTCAGCGCAAAACCCGCCAGAGCCTGTCTCTGCTCCATCTGGGGGCCTTCACGGGGTGGTTGATCAGCTTTCCTGCGCTGGCTCTGCGGCGCCATCGCCGACAAAGGCGTCGTGAAGCGTTCTCACGGCGAGTTCCGCGTATTTCTCGTCGATCAGCACCGAGACCTTGATCTCACTGGTCGTGATCAGCTGGATGTTGATGCCCTCGTCGGCCAGCACCTGGAACATCTTCGACGCGACCCCGGCGTGGTCCTTCATCCCGAGTCCGACGATCGAAACCTTGACGATGTTCTCGTCCCCTTCGACCGCCGCGGCGCCGATTTCGTTCGCTACGCCCTTCGCAATTTCGATCGCCTGTGCGTAGCAGGCCTTTTCGACGGTGAACGTCAGATCGGTCGTGCCGTCCTGCGAGAGGTTCTGGACGATCATGTCCACGACGATTCCAGCAGCGGAAATCGGCGAAAAGATCTTTGCCGCGATGCCGGGTTGGTCCTTTACGCCGCGCACTCGGATCTTCGCCTCTTTGCGGTTGTAGGTCACGCCCGAAACGAGCAACTGCTCCATCACTTCCTCCTCGCTCACCACCCAGGTTCCTTCTGCATCATCGAAAGACGAGCGAACGTGGAGCGGTACGCCATAGCGCATTGCAAATCCAGCGGATCGTATCTGCAGGACCTTCGCACCCAGACTCGAGAGTTCGATCATCTCGTCGTAGGAGATCCGATCGAGCTTGCGCGCGCTGGGCACCAGATTCGGGTCCGTGGTGTAGATCCCCGCGACGTCGGTGTAGATCTCGGTGGTCGCCGTATCATTAAAAAAAAAAAATTTTTTTTTTTTTTTTTTTT
>JAFDBP010000256.1 GCA_019313245.1 Deltaproteobacteria bacterium | reverse complement strand
TCGAGCGACGAGTGGAACCTGGTCGCCCGTGATGAAGAAGTACGTGGTGATCGGTCGCGTCAAGCCCCAGTACGCGAAGCTCGGAACCCGGGTCTACGTGGAGCAGACCGTCGAGGCGCGGCGCTATGCGGTGCCGGCGACCGTCGTGAAGATGCCGTTCTTCGATCCGCCGCGGAAACGGGAGTAGGGCGGCGAAAGCACTCGGCAATGCCTGATGAGTTGAAAGGTAGTTACATTTTCACCCTGAATGGTCGGTAGGAATCGAAATGACACAATCGTATGATGCAATCGTAATCGGCGGTGGCCACAACGGCCTGACCTGCGCTGCCTATCTCGCGAAAGCCGGGCGCAAGGTGCTGGTGCTGGAACGCCGATATCTGGTAGGTGGCGCGGCCGTCACCGAGGAGAAATTCCCCGGTTTCAAATACACGGTCTGTTCCTACGTCGTGAGCCTTTTGCGGCCGGAAGTGATTCGCGAGCTCGAACTCGCGAAGCACGGTCTCCAGGTCATGCCGCTCGACAGCTACTGGGTTCCGAAGGAAGACGGCGACCAGCTGGCGATGTACGCGGATCCGGCCTCGTTGCGCGAAGAGGTCAGACGTCACTCGAAGCGCGATGCTGAGATGATTCCGAAGTACAACCAGATGATGTATCACATTGCGAATGCGGTGAAGCCGATCCTCGGCTACGTGCCACCGAATCCCGCGAGCCCGGGTTTCCGCGGCGCGCGCACGCTCTCGGACTTCGGCAAGCACCTGCAGAGTCTCGACAAGAAGACCTTCCACCAGCTCTCGAAGATCATGACGATGAGCGCCGACGACTTCCTCGCCGAGTGGGTGGAGACGGACGTCATCCGGGCGTTGATGGGCATCAACGGCATCATCGGTACGAAGCTCGGCGTGAAATCGCCCGGCACCGCGTACGTGCTCTTGCACCACTACATGGGTGAACTCGACGGTGCCTTCACGGCCTGGGGAGCCCAGAAGGGCGGCACCGGCGGTGTGAGCAACGCGATCGCGAACGCGGCGAAGAGCTACGGCGCCGAAATTCGCTGCAACGCCTCGGTCGAGCGCGTGATCGTGAATAACGGCAGGGCCGTCGGCGTGGTGCTCGAAGGTGGTGAGGAGATCTATGCCAAGACGATCGCGTCGGGAGCAGATCCCTACGTGACGTTCCGCAAGCTGCTCGATGCGAAGGATCTGCCCGATGAGCTGGTCAGCGCGATCGACAAGTTCAAGTTCCGGGGCTCATCCGGCAAGGTCAATCTCGCCCTCGACACCGCACCGAAGTTCAGCGCGATGACGGATCCCGCGTTCTTGCGCGGCATGATGGAAATCTGCCCGAGTGTCGACTACGTCGAGCAGGCCTACGACGACGCCAAGTACGGTGCGTTTTCGAGGCGGCCGTACATCGACGTGGACATCCCGACGATGGTCGACCCGAGCATGGCGCCTCCCGGCAAGCACGTGATGTCTTGCTTCGTGCAGTACGCGAGTTACAACATGCCGGAATACGGCGACCGCGATCAGCAACGGGATGCCTTCGGCAATGCGGTGATCGATACGCTCTCGGAGTTCATACCGAACCTCAAGGACATCATTCTGCACAAGCAGGTGCTCACGCCGTGGGACATCGAGCAGGAGATCGGCCTGACGGAGGGGAACATCTTCGGTGGCGAGCTCACGCTCGACCAGCTCTTCTTCTTCCGACCGGCGGCCGGATGGGCGGATTACCGCACTCCGATTCGCAACTACTACCAGTGCGGATCGGGCGTGCACCCCGGGGGCGGAATCACCTCGGGCCCGGGGCGCCTCGGCGCGCTGGAAATTCTTAGGGATGGGAACTGACACCGGCTCGAGCCGTCGAGCGATCGGCGGGCGAGTCGTCACCCTGCAACGCAGCAAAAATAGGAATTAAAAGCCGTGGGAAATAACGACGTCATCATCATCGGAGCGGGTCACAACAGCCTGGTCGCGGCGGGATATCTGGCGAAAGCCGGGCGCCGCGTGGTGGTCCTCGAGAAGCGCAGCGTGGTCGGCGGCACCGCGATTACCGAAGAGATCTTCCCGGGTTTCAAGATCTCCCCCGTCGCAGACACCGCCGGTTATCTTTCCGACGAGGTCAAGACCGATCTCAAGCTCGACTCCCAGGTAGAGATCATCCCGCTCGATCCGATCGCGAGTTCACCGGAACCCGACGGTACGCATCTCACGATCTGGAGGGACACCGCGCGGACCGTGAAGGAGATCGAACGCTTCTCGCCCGCGGACGCCGCGAAGTATCCCGTGTTCGTCGAGCGGATGACGAAGATCGCGAAAGTGGTCGAGGGCCTGCTCAAGCTGACGCCGATGGACCTGCCCAGCGTCGGCCTCGCCGACATTCGCGCCGCACTCAGCCTCGCGGGCCCGGTCCTCAAGCTCGGCCGCAAGAACATCAACGAGTTGTTGCGCCTGCTTCCGACGCCCGTCGAGGATCTGCTCAACGAGTGGTTCGAATCCGACGTGCTCAAGGGCGCACTCGCGGCGAGCGCAGTGAAGGATGTCACCTGGGGGCCGCAGGAAGCCGGCACGACCTTCACGTTCGTCTACAACTGGGCGCTCAGCGACAACGAACTCTTCCGGTCGGCGAGCCTCGTCAAGGGCGGCATCGGCCAACTCACCAAGGCGATGGCCGAGACCGCGCGCGGATTCGGCGCCGAGATCCGAACGGATGCCGAGGTGAAGTCGATCGATGTCCGCGAGGGCAAGGTCACGGGCGTGACGCTCGCCAATGGCGAAAGCATCCAGGCCGGTGTCGTGGTTTCCGGGGCTTCCCCCCGCACGACATTCCTCGAACTGCTCGACGCGCGCTACCTCGACACCTCCTTCGTGCGGCACGTCCACAACATCAAGTACCGGGGATCCGCGTCGCGCATGCACTTCGCGCTGAACGGACTGCCGGAGTTCTCGGCACTCGAGGGCGGCGAGACGGAGGGCTACCTGCGCGGTCCGATCCAGATCGCCCCGTCGATCACCTACCTGCAGCGCGCCTTCGACCACACGAAGTACGGCCGAGCTTCGAGCGCGCCGTATCTCGACATCGTGATTCCGACGGTCGCCGATCCGAGCCTCGCCCCGAGCGGGAAGCACATCATGTCCGTGACGGTGAAGTACACCCCGTACGCGCTGCGAGAGGGTGACTGGGCGGCGACGGGGCAGGAGATCGCGAAGCTCGTGGTGGACACGATTGCCGAGTACGCGCCGAACTTCCCGGGCCTCATCGCCGATCAGACGCTGCTCACCCCGGTCGATCTGGAGACCGTCTACGACGCCCCCGAGGGCAACCTCCACCACGGTGAGATGACACTGGATCAGTTCTTCCACATGCGACCGATCCCCGGCTACGCGCGCTACCGAACGCCCGTGGAGGGGATGTACCTCTGTGGGCCCGGCTGCCACCCCGGTGGCGGCGTGACGGGCCTGCCCGGCCAGAATGCCGCGCGGGAGATCCTCAAGGACGCCAAGTAGTCGTCGCGCCTGAAGCGCCGCGGGCTCTGCGCCCGCGCGCTTCGGGTGGGGTGATTCGGGGTGGGATTCCCACTCGGATCGCTCCGCGCGTCCAGTCACAGCCGATCACTACACATCTACTGGATCTGTGCGCGGAGCCCGCGTTTCGCGGTGAGACGGGCCACGGACCGGTGTCACTAATCCCCGCGCATCGATCAACCGATGGAGCCCAGAGGGGCTGGCTGTCGCCGACCCATCTGTTGCGGTGGTCAGATGTACTGCGAAACGTGTCATGAACGCCTGAAAACCGGAGCTCGGAGATGCCCTAGCTGCGGTCACGCCGCCCAGGGCGGCCGCGACCTCGGTTCCGGATCCGTGCGCGACACCGGAAATGCGACTGCGTATTCACTTCCTCCCGCCCCCACGCTGGCCAAGGAGGAGCCCAAGGTGGCGGAAACCAAAGTCGAGCCGAAGAAACCGCAGCCGCGCCCCGCGCCCGCAGTACAGAAGCCACCTCCCGCAAAAGCGCCGGCTCCAAAACCGGGTGGCGGCGCTCCGAGTTTCGACCTCAGTCCCGACGGCATCCGCGATCTGTTGATCGCACATCCCGAACTCATCGAAGAGGGTCTCACCATTCACACCGAGGATGGCGGCCGTGCGATCGGAGGCCGATTCGAAACCAGCGTCGGGAAGATCGACCTGCTCGCACGAGATCAATCGGCGGGTTGGGTGGTCGTCATGGTCGCCGAGCCGAATCGGGAGAAGGAATTGGTCGGCGAAATGCTCCAGCTCATGGGTTGGGTGAGAAAACACCTGAGTACGAAAGGCCAGGAAGTTCGAGGGATCGTTCTCGTCGATTCGGTCCCCGAGGATCTCGGCTACGCGGCTGCAGCCGTGGCGGATACGGTCGAATTCAATCGCTACCGCGTGGGTGTGACGCTCGAAAAGGTCGACGTCTAGGCGTCCGATGCGACCCGTCCCGGGTCGACGATCCGCAAAGTTCGAAAACCGGCGTCCAGGCCGGTGCTCTCGAGCGGCCTCAAGTCAATCCGTCGGTCAGGCTTCTGCGCCGATTGAAGAGCAGCGCGTAGATCACGGCGTACAGGCCGACGACGACGAGCCCGATCCACTCGATCTTCAGCGGCGTGAATTGGTACAACAGGATCAGCCCGAACATGGCGGTCCAATTGCCCAGCATGTACTTGCGCCTGCCGAATCGCTCCACCGTCAGATTCAGATTGACGGTGTAGAGGCGCATCAGCGAATCGAGTGAGTTGATCACGAAGACGATGCCGACGATCACCATCGCGCCGCTGAAGAATCGGATGATTTCGACCTGGTTTGCGAAATGGTAGTAGAGCACCGAAAACCAGATCGCGATCAGGATCGACGGGATGATCAGTAGCGCTACGAGCAGCTGCCAGGTTTTCAGTCCGCCGACGAAGCGGGAGACGAACTGGCCGATCATGATGCTCCAGGAAAACCACCAGAACAGATAGAAGGCGTGGTAGTCCGTGATCGGAGTGACGAAGCGGTGGATGTTCGCGAAGTAATCCCCAATTTCAGCGAGCGTGACGGCGAAACCCGCGATGCCCATGTCCGAGGTGAGCCACATGCCCGCGATCAGTCCGAAGAAGACCCAGGTGGAGGCGACGCTGAGGATCTTGACGTAGCGGACCTCGGTGCTCGAAAAGACCGCGCAAAACACCACCAGCGCGACGAGCCCGTAGCGCATCGGCTCGCTGAGGCCATCGATGTAATTGGGCAGATAGCGGAGGAAGAGATAGCCCGTGAAGGCGCTCGTTCCGACCACGACCGCGTTGTTCAGGAGCTTCACGAACGGGATCTCGAACAATTTGACGTGGGGTTCGACGATGCAGAAATAGAAGGTCGTCAGGAAGTAGAACACCCATACGAGGAAACCCCAGAAGCCGAACTCCACCGCGAGCGGATTGGCAAACTGGTAGTCCGATCCCTCTGCGTAGACCGGAAACTCGGTGAGCGGGAGCATGATCAGGCCGACGTCGAGCCCAGACGTGAAGAGAATCGCGATGAACGCGAACAGCGAGGTCGGCAGGGGGCCTTCGCAGTTGAGGTTGCCCCAGCGCAAGACGATGATCAGCGAAGTCAGCAGTGTGACCAGGATGGCGATCGACAGAATCGTTTGCATCGTCTCCCAGTTCCTGATCCGACGAAGGGTCTCGGTTGCGGGTCTTCGGTTGGAGTTTACGCGGTTCGCACTGCCGGGTTCGAGTCGGAGGTGGTGCGGATTCGCATCGCAGCTCCTACAATCACCGCCCTCTGACCATCACCCATCGAACAGGGCAGGAGTATGAGGGATTCCTTCGACTACGTCATTGTCGGCGGTGGATCCGCTGGTTGCGCGCTCGCCAATCGTCTGAGCGCCGATCCCGGCACCTCGGTCCTGGTCGTCGAAGCGGGGCGGCCCGATTACAAATGGGACGTCTTCATCCACATGCCCGCGGCCTTGATGTTCCCAATCGGCAGCCGTTTCTACGATTGGAGGTACGAGTCCGAGCCCGAGCCGTTCATGGGCGGCCGACGGGTCTACCACGCCCGCGGCAAGGTTCTGGGCGGTTCGTCGAGCATCAACGGCATGATCTTCCAACGCGGCAACCCGCTGGATTACGAAAAGTGGGCCCGGGATCCCGGGATGGAGCGCTGGGATTACGCGCATTGCCTGCCGTATTTCAAGCGGATGGAAACCTGCATGGCCGGCGCCGACGACTACCGGGGGGGCGACGGTCCGCTCGTGCTGGAGCGGGGACCGGCCGAGAACCCGCTCTTCGGCGCCTTTTTCGAAGCCGTCCAGCAGGCCGGATACCCGTTGACCGACGACGTCAACGGCTATCGGCAGGAGGGCTTCGCGCGCTTCGATCGAAACATCAAGCGCGGCCGGCGCTACAGCGCATCGGTTGCCTATCTGCGACCCGCAATGGACCGACCCAATCTCAGCGTCGTCACGCGCGCCTTGGCGACGAAGATTCGCTTCGAGGGCATCAGAGCCGTCGGGCTCGACTTCACGCGTCGCGGTGCGAGCCGATCGGTTCGCGCCGGAGAGGTGATTCTCTGCGGTGGATCGATCAACTCTCCGCAACTTCTCCAGTTGTCGGGTGTGGGCAACGCCGACGAACTCGCGGCGCTCGGGGTCGACGTCGTGCACGGGCTGCCGGGTGTGGGCGAGAATCTCCAGGACCACCTCGAAGTCTACCTGCAGTACGCGAGCAAGCTGCCCGTCTCGATCACCCCGAGCCTCGCGCGTTGGCGGCGCCCGATCATCGGATTCCAGTGGTTGTTCTTCCGCAAGGGAGCGGGCGCGACGAACCATTTCGAAGCGGGCGGTTTCCTGCGCACCAACGATGCGGTGGAATATCCGAATCTGATGTTTCACTTCCTTCCGATCGCGATTCGCTACGACGGTTCGGCGCCCTCCGAGGTCCACGGTTATCAGGTCCACATCGGTCCGATGAATTCGGATGTGCGCGGTTCGGTCAAGATCAAATCGACCGACCCCTCGGTTCACCCGGCCCTGCGGTTCAACTACCTCTCGACGGAGCGCGACCGGAGGGAGTGGATCGAGATCATCCGGCTCGCCCGCAAGATTCTCAACCAGCCCGCCTTCGAGCCGTTCAATGCGGGGGAACTCTCTCCCGGATCCGGCGTCGAGAGCGATGAGGAAATCCTGAAGTGGGTGGAGAGCGATGCCGAGACGGCGCTTCACCCCTCCTGCTCGGCGAAGATGGGTCGCGACGAGATGTCGGTGGTCGACCCGGACTCGATGAAGGTCCACGGCCTCGAAGGCGTGCGCATCGCCGACGCCTCGGTCATGCCATACGTGACGAACGGGAACATCTACGCCCCGACGATGATGATCGCCGAAAAGGCCGCCGACCTGATTCTCGGCAACACGCCGCTTCCCGCCGAGGAGGTGAAGTTCTACCGAGCGTGATTCCAGTGCGCGAGCCGGGCGCTCATGGCGCGCTGGGCGGGTGTCGAAGGCGGATCGCTCAGCGAACCGAAATGAAGCTCGGATTCGAGTAGAACCAGAGATCCGTCCACGGATCTTCACCCCGCGGGTCGGGTTCCGGTTCCATTTCATCGCCGTTGGTTCCGCGCACGCGCAGGTAGGTGTCGGCGGTGACATTTTCGATCCGAGTATTGATCACGCAGTAGGCGCCGTCGCGCTTCCAGTCTTCGGGTGAGAAGCGCGCCAGCACCCGCGTGGTCGGGTTGGTGTCTGCGCTGCGGTCGGATACGGGGCCGGTGATGTTTCCGACGATCAGATCGACGCGCCGCACAGAGGGATTGTCGCCGTGGTGGTTCTTCGTTTCCGGATCCAGAAAGCGAATCGCGATTTCCACGCTCGTCCCCGGCGCAACACTGAGCGTTTCCGCGTGCCTGACCTCGCGCCCGTCGGCTTTCAGCGTCAAATCGAGTTCCGAGATCAGGTCTCCGGTCGTCACGAAGACGCGACCCTCTCGAATGCCCTGCAGGATGGAGTCGTGGTCCGGTGTCGACCACACGTAGGTCTTCGAGTACTCGCCCGGCCAGAAGTCGCCGCCGTCTTCCCGCCAGTGGACGTGGGAATCGGAATTAGCCGTGATCCACCAGCGGCGCCCCTCACCGAGCATCGAATCCCAGAACCCCCCCAGGCGGGCCGTCATCTGATCGAAGCCGCCGTGGGTGGGGTAGTTGTGGTAGTAGCCGCGCCTCTCCTTGCGATCGATCGTGCCGTCTCCCCTCAGCGTCATCGCCTGATGGCCCGGCGCGCCTTCCATCCCCACCGCGACTTCGGGCGCGGCGTCGTTCCAGTTGCGCAGCTCTGCCGGCGTGTCGAGACCGTATTGGCCGAGGCCCTTCGCGGAGCGCGACGGGTGGTTGGCGATCACGACCGGCCGCGCGGGCAGCGCCCGCATCGCGCGCAGCGCTTCGAGCATTCGCGGCTCGCGATCCCACGACGGATCCTCGGGCCAGGGCTCCAACTTTGCGAAGTGAGATTCGAGTTCGTACAGCCGCTCCGCCTCGTCGTGCGTGTGGGGAATGATCAGGCTCGAGTGGTCGGCGCCCGGCGTGTCGAACTCCATCCCGTAGAACTGGATCACCTCGGGCACTTCCTCGCGCGACTGGAGCAGTTCGGGATAGGCGCGCTCGAGATTGAACTTGCTGTGGTTCGGCCCGCCGTGGTCGGTGGTCACCATCCAGCTCAGGCCGTATCGCCTCGCCATGCGCGCGTTGAGCGGGGTCGAGTAATTCGCATCACCTGCGAGCACCGGCGTCGGCGGATCCGTCTTGCCGTCCCATCCGACGCTGAAGTGGCTGTGGATGTGGTGGTCGCCCGCCAACCAGCGCGGGGCCGGTTCGGCGGCCGGTTCCAGCGTGTCCGCGCGGGCGAGAGCGGCACCCGCGAGCAGAACGACGGCGGCGAGGTG
>JAFDBP010000255.1 GCA_019313245.1 Deltaproteobacteria bacterium | reverse complement strand
TGAAACGCACCGCGAACGTTGCGGCGCCGTTCGCGTCGATCGAGACCCGTCTGGCTCGGGGTGTCTCGCGTGCGGCGGAGCGCGACGGGGTCGAAGGGAACTTCGAACTCCCGGGCCAGGGATCGCGCGAGTACGGCGGCCGGATTGAAACCACGCGAGCGAAGTCGGCGCGGATGTAGCGGGATGGGCACGATCAGTTGCGGTCGAGGTTCGACCGCGCGCCGCCCCGCCTCGCGCAGCATCGCCGCGACGACGGCTGCGGGCGCGGGTTCGAGCCCGCGGAGCCCCCGCTTCGGGTATTTGAAGCGATGGATCCAGTCGGCCGCCTCGCCCTCGAAGCGGAATGCGGCGAGGCAGGCCGCCAGTGCCGAGTCCGACGGTGCACAGCTCGCGCACAAATTCGCGCCGGGCCTCGGCGGCGTTTGCTGGCACAGCTGACACATGTCTGGGGCAATCCGCGCGAGCCGATCGTCGCAGCGGGCACACAGCACTGCGGCCGGATCGATTCGGCTGCCGCAGCCTGCACAGGTCGGCGGAAGCACCAATTCGAGTGCGCCCCGCGAGAGTTCGGCGAGTTTGCGCAACGCCTCAGCGGCGTGCTTCTCTTCGGCCACAAGCAGCGCTGCTCCGCGGGGCCTCGTGGGGTGGTGTGCGCTGCCGCGAATCCAGAGAAGTGTCGCCCCGGCGCTCAGGCGTCGCGAACGATCAGGCTTCGCCCGGTCATCTCTTCGGGTTGCGGCAGATCCATCAGCTCGAGCACGGTGGGTGCGAGGTCCGAGAGGCTGCCGTCGCGCAGGTGCCGGCCGGAGGTGTCGTTGGCGACCTACAACACGGGTACCGGGTTGGTGGTGTGCGCGGTATGGGGTTCGCCGCTCGCGGGATCCACCATCATCTCGCAGTTGCCGTGATCCGCCGTGATCAACATCGAGCCGTTCTTGGCCAGCACGACCTTCGCCAACCGGTCGAGACCGCGATCGACGGCTTCGACCGCTTTGACGGCCGCTCCGAGAACGCCGGTGTGACCCACCATGTCCGGATTCGCGAAGTTGATCAGCACGAACGCGTAATCGTCGTCTGCGATCCGGTCCACCGCCTCTTCGGTCACCTTCTCCGCGCTCATCTCGGGCTTGTCGTCGTAGGTGGCGACGTCGCGCGGCGAAAGGATCAGGATGCGATCTTCGCCGGGAAAGGGCTCTTCGAGTCCACCGTTGAAGAAGAACGTGACGTGGGCGTACTTCTCGGTTTCGGCCACGCGGAGCTGGTGCAGTCCCGCCCTGGAGATGACCTCGCCGAGCCCGTTGCGCGGAGTCTCCGACGGAAACGCGATCGGAAGGTCGAAATTGGCATCGTACTCCGTCAGACACACGAAAGTGCTCAGCTTTGGAGCCGATCTTCGCTCGAAGTTCCCCGCGTATTGCTCCGGGTCCGCTCCGGTCAGCACGTTGGTAATCTGCCTGACGCGATCCGCGCGGTAGTTGAAGCAGATTGCGGCGTCGCCATCGACCAAGCGCGCTCCACCGTCGATTGCGGTGGGTTCGATGAACTCATCGCTCTCCCCGCGCCGGTAGGCGTCTTCGACCGCGATGATCGGGTCGCTGGCGTGTCGGCCCTCTCCACAAACGATCGCGTCGTAGGCCTTCTGGATGCGGTCCCAGCGTTGGTCGCGATCCATCGCGTAGTAGCGACCGCTTACGCTGGCTACATGACCGCCGACGCGGTCGAGTTGCGAGACGAGCGAACGCATGAAGTCAATCCCCGAATGCGGGGGCGTATCGCGCCCGTCCATGAACGCGTGGATCGCCGGCTGGACGCCGCGGCTCGTCAGGTAATCGATCAGCAGCACGAGTTGATGGAGCTCGCTGTGCACGCCGCCGTCGGAGACCAACCCCATCAGGTGGAGTGTGCCCCCACTGGCTGCGACGGCGTCGATCGCGGCCTGGATCGGGGCGTTGGTCGCGAGTCCGCCGCTCGCGATGGCCTCGGCGATCCGCGTGATGTCCTGTGCGTTGGTTCGCCCGGAGCCCATCGTCATGTGGCCGACTTCGGAGTTCCCCATCTGCCCCGGCGGCAGCCCGACGAATTCTCCCGACGTTTCGAGTTTTGCAGAAGGGTAGGTGGCGCGGGCGTGCGCGAAGAAGGGCGTTTGAGCGAGTGCGGTCGCGTCGGCTGCGCCGCCGTCGCCGATCCCGAAACCGTCGAGAACGACCAATACGACCGGGGCGCTCATGTCGCGACGCTCCGGGACGCGGCTTCCAGTTCGAGTTCGGGCGCGTCGCTCCAGAGGCGCTCGAGGTCGTAGTGATCGCGGACCTCCTGCTGGAAGACGTGAACGATCGTGTCGGTGCAGTCGATCAGCACCCAGCGGCCCTCTTCGTAACCCTCGATCCCGATCGGCGGATCACCGCGGAGCTTGAGGATGGCTTCGACGGCGTCGACCACCGAGCGCACGTGCCGATCGGAAGTGCCGGTCGCGATGATGGACGTATCGGCAAAGGAACTCAATTCCCTCACGTCGAGGCCGACCAGGTCCTGGGCCTTTCGCTCGCGCGCCGCTTCTGCGGTCAAGGTCGCCGTGGGAATTC
>JAFDBP010000254.1 GCA_019313245.1 Deltaproteobacteria bacterium | reverse complement strand
GACCGCGCGCGTGTGCTCGGCGAACGTCTTCGAGAACACGTGCGTGCCGTCGTTGCGCGAGACGAAGAACAGGTAGTCGCTCTCGGCGGGATCGATCACGGCGCGCAGCGCAGCGGCGCCAGGGCTCGCGATCGGTCCGGGCGGGAGTCCCGCAATCTGATAGGTGTTGTAGGGGTTGTCGGCATTCTCGAGATCCCGGCGCCGCAGGTTCCCGTCGAAATCTGAAATCCCGTAGATCACCGTCGGATCGGTCTCGAGCCGCATCCCGCGCTTCAGTCGATTGCGAAACACCGAGGCGATCAGCGGCCGCTCCTCGGGCACGGCGGTCTCTTTCTCGACGATCGAGGCGAGCGTCACCACCTCGAGCATCGAGAGCTGCTGGCTCTTCGCCCGCGGTTCGATCTCGCGCCAGACCCGCAGAAATTGATCGACGAGCACCTTCGCAATTTCGCGAACGCCGAGACCGCGCGGCAGACGGTAGGTCTCCGGAAAGAGGTAGCCCTCGAGCGTCGAGCCCTCGACACCGAGCGATTCGGCGCTCGCGGGATCGGATGCGAAGCGCTGGAAGGCGGCGGCATCCGCGAGCCCGGCGGCTTCGAGCCGCGCCGCGATCTGGACCGCCGTGATGCCCTCCGGGATCACCACTTCGTAGACGACCACCCTGCCCTCGACGATCTGCATCAAGATGTCGCGCGGCGACTGTGCGGCGGAAAGTTCGTACTCGCCCACTTGAAGCGCGCCATCGAGTTCGCGATAGCGGGCGAGCCAGGTGAACGCGAACGCGCTTCGGATCAGCCCGCGCGACTCGAGGCTGCGCGCCACGCGGCCCAGGCTGGCGCCGGGTTTCACGTCGAAGATCACGGGCGGTGCCGACGCCAACGCGGGCGACAGCGCCCAGTGCACGGCCAGTGCGAGCGCCGCGGCACCCGCGAGCAGCGCGGCGAAGAGCAGCCCGGCCGTAACGGCGATCGCGCGGCGGCTCACTCGGGCGACGCCTGCGAGGGAAACTGGCGCTCCAGATAGACCCGCAACAGCAGTGTCGCCGCGACCGCGTCGACCGCTTCGCGCCGCCTCTTGCGGCCGCCCTTCGATTCGCTCAGCGCGAGCTCGGCGGCCTGGCTGGTCCAGCGCTCGTCGAGCAGATCCACCGGCACCCCCGTCGCCTCTGCGAGCGCGTCGGCGAAGCTCCGAGCCGCCTGCGAACCCGGACTCGCGCGCCCATCGAGATGAATCGGAAGCCCAACCACGATCCGCACGATCCCCCGCTCTTCCACCACTGCGCACAGCGCCGCCAGATCCTTCGGGCGGTCTCGACTCGCGATGAACCCCACCGGAAACGCGATGCTCGCATCCGCATCCGACACCGCCAATCCGATCCGCTTCTCGCCCAGATCGATTCCGAGTATGGGCCCGCGATTCGTCACCGGGAGTCGAACCTAGCCCGGGCGGAGCCGCTTTGGCACCAGAGCGCTCGGCAGACGCGGCAGCGCGCGAGACTGTGTTGTTTTCGCTTCATTTCGACCGAATGATCGCGCTCATTCGTAGCATTTCGGTCACATTTCGAACCCATTTGCCTGAACTGGCCCGTTGGGGTCGCGAGTCTCCGGTTCCGCGCATAGACTCGACGCCTTTGTCGAACCCACCCGGCCACGGGTCCCGAGTCGAGAGAGAGCCACCCCGTTTCCGCCAGCGCGACGGCAGAAACCGCGTGCGATCGACACTCTCGCCAAAATGCGCCGGTGTAGAACGGACTCCACCGGCACGGGATCCCGAATGAAAGGAGCGCGCGATGATTCGGAATACATTCTTCCTGTTCTTGACGATTTCCCTCGCAATCGGAATGAGTGGAACGGCCCTTGCCGCTGCGGGCGGCGGAGTGCTGACCGACCCGGGCGCGATGGAAGGCAAGCACTTCCATCCCAAGGGCAAGCTGCCCTCGGAATTCACCATCGACGCGCAGAAGCGTCAGCGCGAAACCCTGCCCTTCGCCGATCAGCGCGACTTCGACGAGGCCGACCGGGGCTTCATCGCCGCGCCCGACTACAAGCAGATCATGGCCGAGGCCGGTCACGTCGCCTGGGACATGGCGAGCTACGAGTTCCTGCTCCAGGGCGTGGACTTCGACAGCATCCACCCCTCGCTGCAGCGCCAGGCGATCTTGAACATGGCCTACGGCCTCTACGAGGTGCTGCCGGGGAAGATCTATCAGGTGCGCGGCTACGACCTCGCGAACATCAGCTTCATCAAGAGCGATACGGGCTGGATCGTATTCGACCCGCTGACCGCGAAGGAGACCGCGGCCGCGGCGCTGAAATTCATCAATGAACAGATCGAAGAGCGCCCGGTCGTCGCGGTCGTCTACTCCCACTCTCAAGCCGATCACTTCGGCGGCGTGCGCGGAGTGGTCGAAGAAGCCGACGTGCGCAGCGGCAAGGTGAAGGTCATCGCACCCGTCGGCTTCATGCAAAACGCCGTGTCCGAGAACGTGTATGCGGGCAATGCAATGAATCGCCGGCTCTTCTTCCAGTACGGCATCCTGCTGCCGCGCAGCCCGTTCGGCCACGTCGACCAATCGATCGGCAAGAACGTCGCGGCCGGCAACCTCGGGTTGATTCCCCCGACGGTGATCATCGAAAGAGACGTCGAAGAACTCACCGTCGACGGCGTAAAGATGGTCTTCCAGAACACGCCGGGAACCGAAGCGCCCGCCGAGATGAATACCTACTTCCCCGACATGAAGGCCTTCTGGGCCGCGGAGAACATCACGGGGACGGTCCACAACATCTACACCCTGCGCGGTGCGCTGGTCCGCGACGCGCTCGAGTGGTCGAAGCAGATCAACCGCGCGATCTACCTGTTCGGTCGCGAAGCCGATGTGATGTTCGCCTCACACAGCTGGCCGCGCTGGGGCAACGAGCGCATCCAGGAGGTGATGCGCGCGCAGCGGGACATCTACGCAAACCTCAACAACCAGGTGCTGCACCTCGCCAACCAGGGCGTCACGATCAACGAGGTGCACAACGTCTACAAAGCGCCGCGCAGCCTGCAGCAGCAGTGGGCCGCGCGCAGCTATCACGGTTCTGAAATGCACAACAGCCGCGCGGTCATCAACCGCTTCCTCGGCTACTGGGACGGCAACCCCGCGACGCTGATCCCGCTCTCGCCGCGCGATTCCGCGCCGCTCTACGTCGAGATGATGGGCGGCGCGAAGAAGATCATGAAGAAGGGCCGGAAGCTCTACGAGAAGGGCGAGTACCGCCTCGCACAGGAGATCCTGAACAAACTCGTGTACGCGGAGCCCGACAACCAGGACGCCAAGGACCTGCTCGGCGACGTGTTCGAACAGATCGGCTACCAGATGGAGAGCCCGAGCGTGCGCAACAGCTTCCTCGCGGCGGCCCTCGAGCTGCGGTCGGGCATGCCCAGTGGCGACATTCCCAAGACGACCGGTCCGGACATGATCCGCGCGATGTCGACCGACCTCTGGCTCGACTTCCTCGGCATCCGCCTCGACAGCAGCAAGGCCGAGGGCGTGGAGTTCACGATCAACTTCGCGACGCCCGACACCGGCGACAAGTACGTCGTCGAACTCAGCAACTCGACGCTCACCAACGTGAGGGGCTTCGAAGCCGAAGACGCCGACCTCTCGATCGCGATCGACCGCGAAAACCTCCTGCCCGTGATGATGGGCGCGGTCACGCTCGACGAGCAGATCGCAGCCGGCAAGGCGACCCTCGAAGGCGACCGCAAACCCTACGAGCAGCTCAAGGGCATGCTGGTCCACTTCACGCCGGACTTCGAAATGATGCCCGGCACCAAGCCGTCGAAGCCCGGGAAGTCGGACCACAGCACCTTCGAACAGGACGCCTCCCACCTGATCGAAACCGACTGAAGCTTCGCCAGTTCCAACGCGCGCGGCCCCCCGCCGGGGCTCGCGCGCCTCAAAACCAAGCGCCGGGGGGGGAGGGGGGCGGCGAAATAAAGCGCAGCCCGCCCTCGATCCCCGCAACCCCTCCCAACCAACTTCTCCCCACCGAGTTCTCAATCCAGCCAATCCGCTTAGGCGGGCG
>JAFDBP010000253.1 GCA_019313245.1 Deltaproteobacteria bacterium | reverse complement strand
GAGGCGGGCGGATAGGGGCCCTACGGGTGCCCGCGGTCGATTCGCAGCCGAGATCCGAGAGGAGATAACCGATGATTCGCCGAATTCGCCGCAACCTGCTGTTGGCGTCGCCGCTGGCGGTATGGGGGGCGATTGCCGCCCTCGTGCTGCCCGCGCTGCCCGTGCAGGCCGATGACATCGAGCCCGAGCCCTACGTCGAGGAAGCCGTCGAGCAGCCCAAGCCGGAGCCCGAGCCCGTCATCGAAGCGGAGGTGGAAGAGGAAGAAGAGGAAGAAGTGGCTGAGTACGAAGACGAGTCGGCCGGCAACATCGAAAAATTCCTCGATCTCGTGCTGGTGCGCCCGCTCTACGTCGCGCGGATCGTGGTGGGTCTGCCGTTCTTCGCCTTCTATCCGTTCACGATCGGAAGCGGTTACGACGAGGATGTCGTCGCGTTGCTCTGGTCCGAGCCCTTCGAAGCGACCTTCGACCGCCCCCTCGGTGAGGCCCCGGGCGATTATTGAGAGGCTGACCCGGAGCCCGGGTCAGGCGGCGTCGCGCGCGAATCCGCGAGGTTCGCGCGCTCGTCGCAGTTCTCGCCAAAGCGCCATCGGAACGCCTTGATGTCGGACTCGCCCGACCACGCACAGGTTCGCCTCGCGCCGCCCATTCTCATCGCGCTCTGCCTGCTCGCGGGCTGGTGCCTGGATCAGGGACAGGTCTGGCCCGTGCTGCCCGCGACCGCTGGGGTCGGTTTGCGCGTGGCGCTTTCCGGCGCGCCAATCCTGCTCGGCCTCGGCCTGATCCTCTACTGCGCCCAGCTCTTCAAGCGTGCGCAGACCCACATCGAGCCCTGGCGCCCCACTTCCAGTGTCATCACGAGCGGCCCCTACCGGTATTCTCGCAACCCGATCTACGTGGGATTTGTGGTCGCGGGCGCGGGCATCGCGCTCGCGTTCGACAGCTATTGGATGCTCCTCGGCGTGTTGGTCTTCGTTCTGCTTGCAAACAAGCACGTCATCGAGCGGGAGGAGGAATATCTCGCGAGGAAGTTCGGCGAAGCCTACTCGAGCTACCGGCGGGCGACCCGCCGCTGGCTCTAGTCGCCGCGGCCTGGAGGCTTCTCTTCGATCGAGGGAGAACGGTTCCTCGCGCGATCCATTCGCCGGTTCTCTTCGGAGCTTTCGCATTTGAAGTCGCAATTATCGACATACCGGGTCGACAACGTATCCGCCTGGTGGCGCCCGCTCTGGCTCGCCGGCTCCTGGTTGATTGGCTTCGGTTTCTGGTGCGTGTGGAATCTGTTGCAGCTCACCTGCCGCATCCGCTTCGAGGGCGAGCCGCCCCGCGCCGACGCTGGAAACTACATCTACAGCCTCTGGCACGAATCGTGGTTCCTCTACTTCGTCACCTTCGTGCGTTGGCACCGCCGCCACGTCTGGTTGCAGCACCCATATGCCTACATGAAGCCCGTACACGTCGCGATGCGGCTGGTGGGCATCGGCATCCTGCTCGGTTCCGAGGGCGAGGAGGGCCGCGAAGCCGCGCGCAAGCTCACGGCCCACCTGCGCGACGGCGGTTCCACCGCCATCTCACCGGATGGCCCGCAGGGCCCGCGCCGGGTGCTCAAGAAGGGCGTGCTCCATCTGGCGCGCGACAGCGGCGTGCCGATCCTGCCGCTTCGCTTCTCGGCGAACCGCGCGCTGCGCGCGGGCTGGGACCGGAAATATCTCCCCTTCCCGTGGTCGACGATCACGGTCGCGTGCGGTTCTCCGATCGCGGTGACGGACGACAATTTCGAACAGGCGGGCCAGATGCTCGCGGCTTTCATGACGGGGCCCGTCGGGCAGGCCGCAGATTCTCGTTGATTACACTCGCGCCGGTCGGGTAGGGTGCTGTCGAAGCGAGACCTGGAGGAGGTCAGAGCATGGGACGCGTATACGATTTCGAAGCCAGACGCCTGAACGGCGAACCCGAGAAGTTGAGCGCCTATCAGGGGAAGGTGCTGTTGATCGTCAACACCGCGAGCAAATGCGGCTTCACATCCCAGTACAGCGGATTGGAGGCGCTCTACGGCAAGTACCGGGCGCGCGGCCTCGAGATCCTCGGTTTCCCCTGCAACCAATTCGGCAAGCAGGAGCCGGGCGGTTCCGATGAGATCGCCGAATTCTGCAGCGTGAACTACGGCGTGACGTTCCCGATGTTCGAGAAGATCGACGTGAACGGCAAGAACGCGCATCCGCTCTTCCAGTACCTGAAGAGCGAAGCGCCCGGATTGCTCGGCAGCGAGCCGATCAAATGGAACTTCACCAAGTTTCTCGTCGATCGCGGGGGCGAAGTCGTCGAGCGCTACGCATCGGCCACGAAACCCGAGCAGCTCGAAGCCGACATCGAAGCCGCGCTGGGCTGAGGGCGCATGGGGCTCTACTCGAAGTACATCCTTCCCCACGTCGTCGACTTCACCTGCCGAACCAAGCCCTGCATGCGGCAGCGCGAAAAGGTCGTGCCGCTCGCGAGCGGCGAGGTGCTCGAGATCGGCGTGGGGTCGGGGCTCAACCTGCCGTTCTACGATTCGGGTCGGGTCAGCCGGCTCTGGGGCCTGGAGCCGTCCGCGGAAATGCGCCAACTGGCAGGCGATGCCGTGCAGTCGTTGCCGTTCGAATTCGATTTCATCGACCTGCCGGGCGAGGAGATCCCGCTCGAAGCGAACAGCGTCGACACGGTGCTGATCACCTACACCCTCTGCACGATCCCCGAAACGGAGCCCGCGCTGCGCGGCATGGCGCGGGTGTTGCGCCCGGGCGGCAAGCTGATCTTCTGCGAACACGGGGCGGCGCCCGACGCGAGCGTTCGGCGCTGGCAGGAGCGCTTGAATCCGGCCTGGAGCCGCATCGGCGGGGGCTGCAACCTCAACCGCGAAATTCCCGAACTGATCCGCGCGGGCGGTTTCGAAATCGAGCAGCTGGAGACGATGTACCTCCCGGGCTGGCGACCGGCCGGCTTCAACTACTGGGGGAGCGCAGCGCCTCGCTGAAGGGTGTGCGCGTCGGCGCGGTGGTACGCTTCCGCTGCGATCGGAGGCTCGAACGATGGAGGCGAAGCGGGTGGCGCCCCGGGAGTCGATTGCCGACACCTTGGCTGGGCGCGAGGCGCTGCATTGAAATTCTGTTCAGTCGATGGGTTTCGCCTGGCCGGGAGCATCTCGGTCGCAGCCGTCTGTGGCGCGCTGTTCTGGAGTTCGTGCGCGGCGGCGCCGCCGTCCGAGCCCGCGCGCAACATCGACACGCTGACCATCCTCCACACCAACGACATGCACGCGCAACTGCTGCCGGACGATAAAGGCCGCGGCGGCTGGGCTGCGATCGCGAGCGTCATCAAAGCCCGCAAGCAGAGCCGGCCCGACGTGCTGGCGCTCGACGCGGGCGACATGACGCAGGGCACGCCCGTCAGCAGCATCTTCTACGGCAGGCCGATCTTTCAGGTCATGAACGCGTCCGGCTACGACTTCGCGGTGCTGGGAAATCACGAGTTCGACAACGGAACGTCGCGGATCCGCGAGTTTCGCGAGATCGCCGATTTTCCGCTGCTCTCCGCCAACGTGCTCGAGCACGGAGAGCTGGTGGCGGACGCGCCGACCGCGCTGGTCGACGTCGACGGCGTGCGCGTCGGCATCATCGGCATCACCACGCGCGACTCGATCCACCAGGAGGGCCTGTCTTTCCTGACGCCCGAGCAGGTCGTCGCCAGGTATGTCCCCGAGCTCGACGAGCGGGCCCACCTCATCGTCGTGCTGTCCCATCTCGGCCACGAGCGCGAACGCAAGCTCGCGCTCGCGTCGGAGGGAATCGACGTCATCGTCGGCGGCCACACGAACGCGAAGCTCGAGGCCCCCGTAAAGGTGGGGAACACGTGGATCGCGCAGGCCGGCCCGCGCGGGCGCCTCCTCGGCGAGCTCAACCTCACGCTCGACCTGGAGACCGAAGAAATCCTTTCCGTCGAGGGCAGACTCATCCCGATTCCCGCACCCGGCTCCACGCCAGATCCCGAGACGCTCGCCATCATTCAGGAATGGGAAGGTCGGGTGGCCGGCACGATGAACGTGAAGATCGGCTACAACCCGAAAGAGCAATCCATATCGACGCTCAAGCAGAACATCGAGCGCGTCTGGCTCGCGACCTACCGCACCGACTTCGCGCACCAGAACCCGGGCGGAACGCGCGCCTACCTTCCCGCGGGCGACATCCTCGTGCGCCACATCTGGAACGCAATGCCCTTCGACAACACCCTCGCCGTCGTCGATCTCACGGCAGAGGAGATCCGCACCCTCATGCCGGACGCCGCATTCGACGAGCCCAAGCAGCACTACACCGTCATCACCAACAGCTACGCCGGCGAGCGCATGCGCGAGCGCTTCAACCTGCCACCCGAAAGAATCCACCCGATCGACACCGCCTGGCGCGAGCCGATCCTCGACTACGTGCGCAAACACGGCCATCTGGATCCGGACTGATCCTGGCCGCGGCGAACACTGAGAGAGCGTTGCGCTGCTCATGGCGCTCGCCGCCACCTCGCAAGAAAACTCTTGTATACGACGCACCAGAAGGGGCAAAATGACCACTGCTCAATCCATCCAGGAACATTGGCAATGGTTGCAATCCGATACGCGTTGATCTTCGCGCTGTTATTTCTTCCAGCCAGCCCCTTCGCCACCACGTTCCCGGTGACCAAGACCGCCGACACCAATGACGGCAGCTGCGATCCGGACTGCTCGCTGCGCGAGGCGATCGACGCCGCCAATGCGAATCCCGGAGCCGACGACGTGCCCGTTCCGGCGGGTTTCTACCTGCTGACGCTGGGGCAGCTCACTGTTTCGGATGATGTGAGCATCGCGGGTGTGGGGCGGGCGATCACGATCGTCGACGGAAACGCGTCTGATCGCGTGTTCAACATCGAGGCGGCTGCCGGCGTCGTCGAGATTTCTGGTATTACGGTCCAGAATGGAAACGCCGACTCAATCGGTGGCGGCATTCGAAACTTCGCGGATCTAAGGCTTACCAACAGCGCAGTAAGTGGGAACAGGGCCTCCACCCACGGCGGCGGAATCTACGCAGGTTCCTACGCTGAGGTGAGCATCACCAGCAGCACGATCAGCGGAAACGTAGCCTTGAATCACGGTGGTGGAATCAGCGACGACCGCTACGGGTATACGACTCTCACGAACAGTACGGTGAGCGGAAACACCGCCGGTTGGAGCGGTGGAGGCATCCGTGGTGATTATTTTTCAATCGCCAACAGTACCGTGAGTGGCAACACGGCCTACGATGACGGTGGCGGCATTGACGGATCTAACTTCTTCATCATCAACAGCACATTGAATGGCAACACCGCCGACTATAGAGGTGGTGGCATCTGGGGCGGCCGTTTTACCCTCGCCAACAGTACGGTCAGCGGCAACACCGCCTATTTGGTTGGTGGCCTGCTGGCCAGCAGTGCGACAATCACGGACAGCACGGTGAGCCGCAACACCGCCTCGAGCTTCGGAGATGGCATCTACGCGATGGCCTCGACGCTCTCCAGCACAATAGTGGCCGACAACGGTGAAACAAACTGCAGCAACCACATCTACGGCGGTTTCTCGTCCTTGGGCAACAACCTGTCGGACGACGAAACATGTGAGTTGACGGATCCCAGCGACCTCGTCGTCGCCGATGCCATGCTCGGCCCGCTTGCCGATAACGGTGGCCCCACCGAGACGCACGGCCTGCTACCCGGAAGCCCCGCGATCGACGCCGGCAGCATGGATTGCCCGCCGCCCGACGCCGACCAACGCGGCGTGGAGCGACCCCAGGGCGCAGCCTGTGACATCGGAGCGGTCGAATACCTGCCCGAACCAACAGGCGCGCTGATGTTGATCGCAGCCGCGGGCTTCCTCGGTCTGCTCCACCGTCGGCGCGCTCGGAGTTTGCGGATCGGTTAGCCGGTTCCCGATGCTCTGCGACTTACCTGCGGCACCACCCGATTGGCCTCGACGCGCGTCTACGGACTGATTTGGCCGAGGGAGGGGCGATGGTGCGTCCGTATGAATCAAACGCAATGTCGCGTATTAGGCTGTTCGAACAGCACTCCGTCTGCGACATTCTGCCACAATGAAAATTACTTGATTTGTGCGCGAACCTGAGGGCACTATTCATTTCGAATGAAGCCAGGAGGTGCCCATGTACTTTCGTCGATACCTTCTGATTCTCCTGATCGTCCTACTCCCCGCAGGCCCCTTCGCCACCACGTTTCCGGTGACCAAGACCGCCGACACGAACGGTACATGTGCCCCTGGAAACTGCTCGTTGCGCGAAGCCATCGAAGCCGCCAATGCGAATCCCGGAGTCGACGGCGTGTCCGTGCCGGCGGGTTTCTACCTGCTGACGCTGGGACATCTCGTGATTTCAGATCCGGCAATCATCGCCGGAGCCGGGCAGACGAACACGATCGTCGATGGCAACGCGACTGATCGCGTGTTCAACATCGAGGCGACCGCCGGTGTCGTCGAAATTTCCGGCATTACGATCCAGAACGGCAACGCCGACGCGCAAGGTGGTGGCATCCGAAATTACGCTGGCCTCGACCTCATCGACAGCACAGTGAGCGGAAATACGGCATCTGCCAGCGGCGGCGGTATCTATACCTTCTCCGACGCCGGAGATCTGACGCTCACCAATGCCACGGTGAGTGGGAATACCACTGCTGGTAGCGGTGGCGGCATCTGGCATCTGTCCTGGTCGGGAGATCTGCGTCTCAACAACAGCACGGTAAGCGGGAATACCGCGCGTACTGGCGCGGGCATCGTCGGAGGCGCGTACCGCGCAGGTATTGTGATCACCAACAGCACGGTGAGCGACAACCACAACGTGGAAAACGGCTACCCGTCTGGTTCCGGCGCTGGCCTAGACACCTGGTCAATCTTGACGATCACCAACAGCACGGTGAGTGGAAACACCAGCGCTTCCATTGCCGGCATCAACCATTGGGGAGATCGTTGGGAGATTTCGTCGATCACCAACAGCACGGTGAGTGGGAACACCGCTGTGGATGGCTTTGCCGGCGCCATCTGGGGCTATTATCTGTGGGTCGACAACACGATCGTGGCCGACAACGGAATCTCCGAACCCTGCAGCAACTACGTCCGCTCCACGGGCTACAACCTCACAGACGACGACCCGTGCTTCTTTACAGCGCCGACAGATATCGTCGTCGCGGATGCCATGCTCGGTCCACTCCAAGACAACGGCGGCCCCACCGAAACGCACGCGCTGCTACCCGGCAGCCCCGCGATCGACGCAGGCAGCATGGATTGCCCACCGCCCACCACGGATCAACGCGGCGAAATTCGACCCCAAGGCGCAGCCTGCGACATCGGAGCCGTCGAATACCTACCCGAGCCAACCGGCGCGTCGACGTTGATCGCAGGCGCGTGCTTCCTCGGCCTGCTCCGCTGGCGGCGCGCTCGGGTATTGCAGCTGAGTTAGCCGGTTCCCGATTCTCTTGCGCCTCAGTCGCTAACCCAACGGGTTCGAGTGCCGTGTTGCCAGCTCGAATCAGCTTCGCCGCGTATCCAAGAGTCCTCGCCAAAGGAAACGTCACTTGGGTTCGGTGAGGGGAGGCCATCGGGCGACATGGGGTTTGAGCCCGATGGCCTCCCCTCACCGAACCCGAGCAAGACCTCCCTCATACGGGTCCGTCACCAGGAACTGGCTCTCGCGTTTGAGGCCCGCGCGCAAGAAGCACATCCGAATGACGAACTAGCGGGTAAAACCGACTTCGTCGTTATTCGCCGCTCCAGTTCGGGGCGCGTTTCTGGACGAAGGCCAGCGGGCCTTCCCTGGCGTCTTTCGAGTTGATGACCTTGGCGCCGAGTGGGATCTGGAGATCCCAGAGCTCGTCTTCGGTGCGGCCCTGGGTGGCGCGGATCATGTGTTTCGAAACCGCCACTGCGAGCGGCGCGTTCCTGGCGATGCGTTCCGCGAGTTCGAGTGCGGTGTCGACCGCTTCGCCGGGTTCGCAGAGGCGTGTCACGAGGCCGTACTCGTGGGCTTTCTCGGCGAGGATCGGTTGCGCGGTCAGCGCCATCTCCATCGCCACGCCGTAGGGCAGGTGTCGGGGCAGGCGCATCAGGCCGCCGCCGGCCGCGAACAGGCCGACGCTGGTTTCGGGGATGCCGAGTTTGGCGCCGCGCGCGGCGACGAGCAGGTCGCAGGTCAGCGCGATCTCGAGCCCGCCCGCGAGCGCGAAACCCTCGATCGCGGCGATCAGCGGTTTGGTGCTCTCGCGTTGCAGCAGTTCTGCGAAGCCCTTCGGGAAGCCGTCTTCCGCGAAGGCCTTCAAGTCCATTCCCGAGCTGAAGCCGCGGCCCGCGCCCGTGATGACGCCTGCGGCCAGGCCTTTGACTTCGTCGAGTTGCTCGACGGCTGCGAGCAGGCTCTGTGCGAGCGGGGAGTTCACTGCGTTTCGCGCATCGGGCCGGTTCAGCGTGATGAGCAGAACCTGCCCGCGTATTTCACTGAGAACCTCGTCGGCCATTGGGGGAGCTCCTTCTTCTATTTGGGTGGAAGCCGAATGCCGCCGTCGACGCGCACGACTTCGGCGTTCATGTAATCGTTGGTGACGAGTTCGACGACCATCGACGCGAGTTCTTCCGCGTAACCGAGCCGCTTCGGGAAGATCACGTTCAGCGCGAGGTTCGCCTTGAATTGCTCGGCGCCTTCGCCCTCGCCGTAGATTGGCGTGTCGATCAACCCCGGTGCAATGGTGTTGACCCGCACGCCGATCGCGCGCAGATCGCGTGCGATCGGAAGCGTCATCCCGACGATGCCGCCCTTCGATGCCGAGTAGGCGGCCTGGCCTGTCTGGCCGTCGAATGCGGCCGCAGACGCCATGTTGACGATGGCGCCGCGCTGCCCGTCTGCGTCGACCGGATCCGTCCTGGCCATCGCGGCCGCGGCGAGCCGCAGGCAGTTGAAGGACCCGACCAGGTTGATGCGCAGCACCCGCTCGAATGCGTCGAGGTCGAACGGCTTGCCCTCGCGGTCGATGGTGCGGCCGATCGAGCCGACGCCCGCCGAATTGACGAGCACCCGCAGCGGGCCGAGCGCCATCGCGGCATCGACTGCCGCCTGCACCTCCTCGGCGTTGGCGACGTCTGCCCTGGCAAATTCGCCGCCGATCGAACGTGCGATTTCCTTGCCCCTGGCTTCGTCGAGATCGACGATCACGCAGCGCGCGCCGAGCGCGGCGAGCCGCTTGGCGGCCGCCTCGCCGATACCCGACGCGCCGCCCGTGACGATTGCCGATGCGCCGTCGATTTCCACGCTTCAAATCCTCTCGATGATGGTGGCGTTCGCGAGGCCGCCGCCCTCGCACATGATCTGCATGCCGTAGCGGCCGCCGGTTCGCTCCAGCTCGCACAAGAGCGTGGCCATCAGCTTGCCGCCGGTTGCGCCGAGCGGGTGACCCAGCGCGATCGCGCCGCCGTTGACGTTGACGCGGTCCATGTCGGCGCCGGTCTCCTTCTGCCACGCGAGCACCACCGAAGCGAAGGCCTCGTTCACCTCGAAGAGGTCGATGTCGTCGATCCACAACCCGCTCTTCTCGAGGATCTTGAAGGTCGCGGGAATCGGACCCTTGAGCATCGTGACCGGATCGGTGCCCGCGAGCGCAAACGCGTGAAAGCGCGCCCGCGGCCGCAGACCCTGGGCCTTTGCCTTCTCCTCGTTCATGATCAGCAGGGCGGATGCGCCGTCGGCGATCTGCGACGAATTGCCCGCGGTGAGTTTGCCGTCCTCCTTGAAGGCCGACTTGAGGCCCGCGAGTTTTTCCGCGGTCGTGCCGGGGCGGATGCCCTCGTCGACGCGCATCGATTCCTCGCCGTCTTCGGTCTCGAGCCGGACCGCGACGATCTCGCGCTCGAAGCGCCCCTCGGCGGCCGCGCGTTCGGCGCGCTGTTGCGAGAGCGCGCCGAACGCGTCGAGGTCGGCGCGCGAAAAGCCCCATTCGTCGGCGATCATCTCGGCGCCGATCCCCTGGTGGGGCAGGCCCGTCGCCGAGTAGCGCTCGAGCATCTCGGGCGGGAACGGAAACGGCATGTCCTTGCTGATCGATGAGCCGAGCGGAACCTGCGACATGTTCTCCACGCCGCCCGCGACGACCGCGTCGTAGGCGCCCGACATCACGCCTTGCGCGGCGAAGTGGATGGCCTGCTGGGAGCTGCCGCACTGGCGGTCGACGGTGGTGGCGGGAACGGTCTCGGGCCAGCCCGCCGTGAGCACCGAGTTGCGCGCGACGTTGAGCGTCTGCGGCCCGACCTGCATCACGCAGCCGAAGATCACGTCGTCGATCAGCTCGGGGTCGATCGGGTTGCGCGCCGCGAGCGCCTGCAGCACGTGGGCGCCCAACTTCGCCGGGTGCCAATCCTTGAGCTTGCCCCCGTTCTTGCCGCACGGCGTTCGGACTGCATCGACGATGACGGCGTTGTACATCTCCTACCCCCTGGTCGTATGAGATCTCACTTCAAAGGCGGCTCGGGATCGGGTCGGCGCCGAGCAGGCCGTGCATCACCTGTTGGGACGCGAGTTCGATGAGCGATTCGCGATCGATCCGGCTCGGCAGCATACATAGCGAGACGATCGAGAAGATAGCCATCTGGACCATGGTGTCGGCCTGCTCGCGCCCGAGTTCGGGGCGCACGGCGGTCAACTTCTCGCGCCACAGATCCAAAAGGCGCCGCGCGGCGCGCTGCAGCGGCCCCCGGCGCTCGCTTTCGACGTTTCGCAGTTCGAGCACGTAACAGGCATTCATGTCGGCGTTTTCGAGCGCCACGCGCACGTAGGCGCGGACCAGCCGGTCGAGCGCTTCGTCGGGGCCGAGGCCCTCCTCGGCGAGGGCCTCGTTGAGCGCGTTGCCGATCCGGTAGCACCCCTCGCGGATCGCCTCCGCGAGCAATTCGCCCTTGCTCTCGAAGTGCGAGTAGATGGCGGGGCCGGTCACGTCGGCATCGGCGCCGATCTCGTTGATCGCGGTCGCGTGGAAGCCGCGCTCGCGGAACAGCCGGAGCGCGGATGCGAAGATCGGCTCGCGCCGCGAGGGGCGGCCGCGCTTCGGCACGCTGGCGAGATTGCGGCTCATCCGCGCTCCATCGAGGGCTTTGCCACCCGGCACGCCGGATTTGACGTGCGGGATTCAAGATATTAACTTAGCGTTGGCTTAGAAATTGGCAAGCTCCAGACTGCCCGACTGCTCGGCCCGCGGCGGTGAACGGGTCGTACCAATGGAGGGGATCGAGACGATGAACGAGTCCGAGCTACGCGAGCGCACGCGCGCTCTGCTCGCAGAAGTCAATCCGGATGCCGGGGGCGACCAACGCGTCCCGTTCCGCGCAGCGCAATTCGATCACGGCCTCGCGTGGGTGCATTTTCCCGAAGGCCTCGGCGGTCTCGGCCTCGCGCCGAAGTTGCAGGGCATCGTCAACGACGAATTGCACAAGGGCGCCAAGACCTTCTACGAAGACATGTTGATCAACCCGATCGGCATCGGCATGGGCGCGCCCGTCCTACTCAAGTATGGCAAGCAGGAAGACATGCGCGGGTTGCTGCGCCGCTGCTTTACGGGCGAAGAGATCTGGTGCCAGCTCTTCAGCGAGCCCTCGGCGGGGTCGGACCTCGCCGGGCTCGCGGCGCGCGCAGTGCGCGACGGCGACGACTGGGTGCTCAGCGGGCAGAAGGTCTGGACGACGCTCGCGCACGTCGCGAAGTGGGGCCTGCTCGTGGCGCGCACGAACCCGGATCTACCCAAGCACGACGGCATGTCGTACTTCCTGATCGACATGCACACGCCCGGCGTCGACGTACGGCCGCTGTATCAGATCACCGGTGAGGCGGAATTCAGCGAAGTGTTCTTCGACGACGCGCGCGTTCCGCACAGCCAGATGCTCGGCGAGGAGGGGCAGGGCTGGAAGGTGGCGATCGCGACACTGATGAACGAGCGGGTGGCGCTCGGCGGCGGAGCGAGCAAGAAGGGCGGGGGGTCGATCGCGGTCTTGATCGACCTGCTCAAGAGCGTCGAATCCCAGCGCTCGGCGGCGGAAGACGCGGTGCTTCGAGATCGGGTCGCGAGGCTCTACATCGAATCCGAATTGCTGAGACTGACCGGCCTGCGCGCGCGCGCGGCGCGGCACTCCGAAGGGCCGGGGCCCGAGGGTTCGATCGGCAAGGTCGCGCAGGCCGACATCTCGAAGGAGATCTGGGAGTGCTGTTCGGAGGTCTTCGGGGCCGACGCGCTCGTCTACGAACACGGCTACGAGCTGCGCCAGGGGCGGACGACTGTCAGCGACAACAGGCTGCAGGCCAAGTACAACCTGCTTCGATCGAGGGCCTACTCGATCGAGGGCGGCACGTCGGAGATCATGCGCAACATCCTCGGCGAGCGCGTGCTCGGGCTTCCCGGCGAGCCGCGCGTCGACAAGGACATGCCCTGGAAGGATATTCCGCGGAGTCGGTGAGGTAATGCGGTCGCCAGCGGCGTCAAAGCGTCGGTGGCATTAGAGAGCACCGGAGGAAGCGAACATGCTCTTCGAATTCAGTGACGAGCACGGCGAACTGCGGCGAACCGTCCGCGATTTCTGCGAGAAGGAGTCGGACGAGAACCGGGTTCGGGAGTTGATGTCGAGCGAGCAGGGTTACGACCCGAAGTGCTGGAGCCGCATGGCCGAAGAACTCGGGATCGTGGGGCTGATCGTTTCGGAGAAGCACGGCGGCGCAGATCTCGGGATGGTCGAACTCGCGATCGTCGCGGAAGAGATGGGCCGAGTGCTGCTCTGCGCTCCCTATCTCTCCAGCGCCGTGCTCGCGACGAGCGCGCTCGAACTCGCCGCCGACGAAGCGGCCCAGAACGAGATCCTGCCGAAGCTCGCCTCGGGTGAAGCCATCGGGACGCTGGCCTTCTCCGAGCCGGCGCACCCTTGGGAACTCTCGAAGATCGCGATGACCGCGGAAGCCGACGGGAGCGCGTTCGCACTCAGCGGCGAGAAGAGCTACGTGCTCGACGGCAGCGTCGCGAGCGAGATCCTGGTGGCGGCGCGCGCGGGCGCCGAGCTCGCGCTGTTCCGCGTGGCGCCGGACGCGTCGGGCCTCAGCCGCGAGGCACTGCCGCCGCTCGACCAGACCCGCAGGATCGCGAGGCTTCGGTTCGACCGCACACCCGCGACGCGCATCTCGTCCGGCGACATCTCGGACCAACTCAATCGCGCGCTCGACCGCGCGATCGTCGCGTTGGCCGCCGAACAGCTCGGCGGCGCACAGCGGGTGCTCGAGATGGCGACCGAGTACGCGAAGACGCGGTTCCAGTTCGGGCGGCCGATCGGCTCGTTCCAGATCATCAAGCACCAGTGCGCGGACATGCTGGTCGCAGTCGAACTCGCGCGCTCCGCGGTCTACAACGCGGCGTTTGCGAGCGAAGAGGATCCGGAGTCCGTATCGATCGCGGCGCAGATGGCGAAATCGTATTGCTCGGACGCCTACCTCGAAATTTCGAACCGGAACATCCAGGTTCACGGCGGGATGGGCTTTACCTGGGAGCACGGCGCCCATCTCTATTTCAAACGCGCGAAGGCGAGCGAGGTGCTCTTCGGGAGCCCGAGCTTCCACCGCGAGCGAATGGCGCATTCACTGGGATTCGGCGCCCGCTAGGTGCGCGTCCCAAACACGAAGCCGCGTGTCTTTTTCGAGCGGCTCGGACCGAAGGGAGGGACCATGTCGGTACAGAAGGTCAAAACCGCCGCGGTATTGGGTTCCGGAGTGATGGGCAGCGGCATCGCCGCGCTGTTCGCCGGGGCCGGAGTGCGAACCTACCTGCTCGACATCGTGCCGAAGGATCTGCCGAAGGGGGGCGACCGCAATGCGATCGCCAACGGCAATCTCAAGGCCGCGCTCAAGGCCAGGCCCGCGCCCTTCTACAGTGCGGACGATGCGAAGCTGATTGAGACCGGAAACTTCGAGGACGATCTCGACAAGCTCGGCGAATGCGACTGGGTGATCGAGGTCGTGGTCGAGAACCTGAAGATCAAGCAAGAGTTGATGGCCAAGGTCTGCAAGCAGGTCAACGATACGGCCATCGTCTCGACGAATACCAGCGGGATCGATGTCGACGCCATCGTCGAGGGTTTGCCCGACGCGTTCCGCTCGCGCTGGCTCGGCACCCACTTCTTCAATCCGGCCCGCTACATGAAGCTGCTGGAACTCATTCCCGGCAAGGACACCGACCCCGCCGTCACCCAGCGCGTGGCGGATCTGGGGCGCGATTTTCTCGGCAAGGGGATCGTGTTCGCGAAGAACACGCCGAACTTCATCGCCAATCGCATCGGCGCCTACGGGATGATGTACACCGTCAACCGCATGCTCGAAGACGGGCTCACGATCGCGCAGGTGGACGCCATTCTGGGCAAGCCGATGGGGCGCCCGAAGACCGCGGTCTTCAAGACGGCCGACATGGTGGGCATCGACACGCTCGTCCACGTGGCCAAGAACATCTACCCCGCGATCCCCAACGATCCGCAGCGCGACGCCTATCGGGTGCCCGGGTTCATCGAGAAGCTGGTCGAAGCCGGCCAGCTCGGGAACAAGACCGGGAGTGGTTTCTACGCCAAGAAGGGCGGCGACCGCTTCGTGCTCGACCACGGCAGCGGCGACTACCAACCGCTGGATCGACCGAGCTTTGCCTGCGTCGATGACGCCAAGGGCATCGAGGACACCGCGCAGCGGATCCAGAAGATCCTGACCGAAGGCGCCGACGAGGGCGCTGCCTTCGCGTGGAACGTCACCGCTGCGACGCTCTCCTACAGCGCGGGCCTGATTCCAGAGATTTCCGACAACCTGCTCGAGATCGATCGCGGCATGCGCTGGGGCTACAACTGGGAACTCGGCCCCTTCGAGACGTGGGACGCCATCGGCGTCGCCGAAGCCGTCGAGCGCATGGAGAAGGACGGTTTCGCCGTGCCCGAGTGCGTCGTGAAGATGCTCGCGAGCGGCGCGAAGACCTTCTACGAGCAGCGCGACGACGCGCTCTACTACTACGACCTCGTCGGCGGCGGTTACAAGGCGGTTGACCGGGATCCGAGGCGCATCTCGATTCCAGACATCAAGCGCCGCAGCGGCGGCGTGGTCGCGAGCAATGACGGCGCCACGCTGCTCGACGCGGGCGACGGCGTGTTGCTCGTCGAATTCCACACCAAGATGAACGCCGTCGACGCCAACCTCGTGACGATGCTCGACACCGCCGTCGAGAAGGCCGAGACGGAGGGGTGGAAGGGGGTCGTGATCGGCAATCACGCCGACGCCTTCAGCGCGGGCGCGAATCTGTTCCTCGTCTTCGTGCACGCGCAGAAGAAGAACTGGGACGAGCTCGGCGCGATGATCACGGGCTTCCAGAACGTCAACATGCGCCTGAAGTATTCGAACGTCCCGGTCGTGGCGGCGGTCGGAGGCATGGCGCTGGGCGGCGGCTGCGAGATTCCGATGCACTGCGACCGCGTGGTGCTGGCGGGCGAGGCCTACGTCGGCCTGGTCGAGGTCGGCGTCGGCCTGATCCCCGCGGCCGGCGGAGTCAAGGAGATGATCTGCAAGTTCCAGGCGGGCATTCCGCGGGATGTCGCGGTGCCGCCGCTCAACCTGGTGATGAAGCCGTTCGAGAACATCGCCACCGCCAAGGTGAGCACCAGCGGCAAGGAGGCGATCGAGAACGGGCACCTGCTGCCCTGGCAGACGCGGGTCGTGCTCAACCGCGATCACATCATGCAGTACGCCAAGCAAGAGGTGCTGGGGCTGCACACGGCGGGCTACGAGCCGCCCGAGCGGCGCCCGATCAAGCTCGCGGGCGGCAGCGCCTATGCCGCGCTCGTGCTCGGCGTCGACGGCTTCCACCGCTCGGGCTTCGCGACCGAGTACGATGTCGCAATCGGCAAGAAGCTGGCCAAGGCGCTCACCGGCGGCGACGTGCCGGACAATACGCCGGTCGACGAGCAGCACGTGCTCGATCTCGAGCGCGAGGCCTTCCTCAGCCTGTGCGGCGAAGAGAAGACCCAAGCGCGCATCGAGGCGATGCTGAAGACGAACCGACCGCTGCGCAACTAACCGATCCCAGGAATCGGGAGGATACGAACATGCAAGATGCAGTCATTGTTGCGGCAAACCGAACCGCAGTCGGCAAGGCCGGCCGAGGCAGCCTCGTCAACGTCCGCCCCGATACCCTCGCCGGCGCCGTGCTGAAGGACGTGGTCGCGCGGGCCGGGGTTGCGCCGGACATCGTCGAGGACATCCAGCTCGGCTGTGCGTTTCCCGAGGCCGAGCAGGGCATGAACGTCGCGCGCCTGGCCGCCTTCATCGCGGGCATGCCCGTCAGCGTGCCGGCCTGCACCGTCAACCGCTTCTGCTCGTCGGGCCTGCAGGCCGTGGCGATCATCGCCAACCGCATCCAGGTCGGCGAGATCGAGTGCGGCATCGGCGGCGGGACGGAATCGATGTCGATGGTGCCGATGGGCGGCAACAAACTCGCGCCGCACCCGGAACTCGCGCTCGAATTCCCCGACGCCTACATCGGGATGGGGCACACGGCCGAAGTCGTCGCCACGCGTTACAAGGTCAGCCGCGACGAGCAGGACCGCTGGGCGGCGATCAGCAACGAGCGGGCCGTGGCGGCCAACGAGTCGGGCGCCTTCAAGGATCAGATCGTTCCGATCGAGGCCTGGCGCCTCAACGGCAGCGGCGGGCGGGAGACGTTCAGCTTCAGCGTCGACGAGGGCCCGCGCCCCGGCACCACCACGGAAGTGCTCGGTAAGTTGCGACCGGCGTTCAGCACGACCGGTTCTGTCACCGCCGGCAACTCCAGCCAGATGTCGGATGGTGCGGCGGCCGTGATGCTCATGAGTGCCGAGCGCGCGAGCAGCGAAGGTCTGCAACCGATGGCTCGCTTCGTGGCGTTCGCGGTCGCGGGTTGCGCCCCCGACGAGATGGGGATCGGGCCGGCGTTGGCCATTCCCAAGGTGCTGAAGAACACCGGCCTCAAACTGGAGGACATCGACCTGCTCGAAGTCAACGAGGCCTTCGCGAGCCAGTTCGTGTACTCGGTCAAGCAGGCGGGGATCGACGAAGAGAAGGTCAACGTCAACGGCGGTGCGATCGCGTTGGGACACCCGCTGGGCTGCACCGGTGCAAAGCTGACCACCCAGCTCGCCTACGAACTCCGCAAGCGCGGTGGCAAGTACGGAATCGTCGCCATGTGCATCGGCGGCGGCATGGGCGCCGCGGCGGTATTCGAGAACCTGGGTTAGGGCTCGCGGGGGGACATGCTCGGTCGTTCCCCAGGACTCGGCGTCCGAGCCCGGACCGCCTTCGGTCCGGGCCGCGCCACCCGGCGGATGGCCGCGATCGGTGCCCACGATCGAATTCATACGACTTCCGCCTGCAGTCGTGTAGGATGGGCGGGCCAATTCACTATCGGGGAGCCGCATTCATGATCGGACTCGACCAACTCTTCTCGGTTGCCGGCAAGGTCGCGCTTGTGACGGGAGGCGGGCGGGGCATCGGCTTGATGATGACGGAGGCGCTGGTCGCATCGGGCGCCAAGGTCTACATCGCGTCACGCAAGCGCGAAGTCTGCGAGAAGGTCGCGGCCAAACTCGGCGGCGACGGCCACTGTATCGGTCTGGGCGCGGATCTTTCCAGCGAAGAGGGTGTCGTTGCGCTTGCCAATGAAATCAAGCAGCGAGAAGACGCGCTGAACATCCTGATCAACAATTCGGGAGTTGCCTGGGGTGCGCCGATGGAGAAATTTCCGTGGCGGGCCTGGGACACGGTGCTCGAATTGAACCTGACCGCGCCGTTCGCGCTGACTCGCGAGCTGTTGCCGTTGCTCGAAAAGGCGGGCTCTCCCGAAGACCCCGCGCGCATCGTCAACATCGGTTCGATGCTCGGGACGGTCACCGAGAGCTGGACCGCCTACTCCTATGGCGCGAGCAAGGCCGGGCTGCATCACATCACGCGGGTGTTTGCGAACGAATTCGCCGATCGCAACATCACCGTCAACGCGATCGCGCCGGGCCCGTTCGCGACCAAAATGACCGCGCACGTCGCCGAGAACGCCGCAGCGAAGGGGGCGGTTGCGAAGCAGATTCCGCTCAAGCGCTGGGGCACATCGGAGGATGCGGCCGGTCTGGTGCTGTTCCTGTGTTCGCGCGCGGGCGCCTACGTGTCCGGCGCGATCGTCCCGCTCGACGGGGGCGCAACCGCAAAGGCCTGATCCACCGATGAGGAGTGCCCCAATCCATGCCTGAATACCAGAATCGCGCAGTCGTATTGGCCCGGCGCCCGGTAGGGGAAGTTCGGGACGAGGATTTCCGCATCGAGACCGAGATCATGCGCGAGTTGCGGCCCGGGGAAATCCTGATCCAGGTGCTGTGGTTGTCGCTCGACCCCTACATGCGCCCGAAGATGAACGACGTCGAGTCCTATATGCCGCCGATGGAACTCGACAAGGTCGCGCAGGGCGAGAACGTCGGGCGGATCGTCGAATCCCGTTCGGAGAAATTCGCGGTCGGCGACTACGTGACGAGCTTCACGGGGTGGCAGCAGTACGCGATCGTCTCCGACGCAACTCCGATGCTCTACAAGGTCGAGCCCGCGGGTCTGCCGCCTTCGGTGTTTCTCGGCCCGGCGGGCATGCCGGGCCGGACGGGCTATCTGGGATTGACCCGCGTCGGCAATCCGAAATCCGGCGAGACGGTGGTGGTGTCGGCGGCGTCGGGCGCGGTGGGTTCCGTGGTGGGGCAGGTCGCCAAGATGCTGGGCTGCCGCGCGGTGGGCATCGCGGGCGGCGAAGCCAAGTGCCGCTACGCGGTCGACGAACTGGGCATGGATGCCTGCATCGACTACAAGGCCGGCAACCTCGCGGCCGATCTCGCGGCGGCGTGCCCGGACGGCATCGACGTGTATTTCGAAAACGTCGGCGGCGACGTCTCTCGCGCGGTCGCGCCGCTGCTCAACGCGGGCTCGCGGGTTCCGATCTGCGGTTACATCTCGCAGTACAACGCGACCGATCTCGCGAGCGCCGAGTCTCCCTTCGAGGTCTTCGGCGCCCTGCCGACGCCTCCCGAGCACCGCTTCTTTCTCGTCTTCGAGTGGAACGACGAACACGCGGAAACCACCCAGCGGCTCGCGGATTGGATCAAGAGCGGCCAGCTGAAATACCGCGAATCGGTCGCGGTCGGTCTGGATGCGGCCGTCGCCGCCTTCCGCGGCATGTTGCGCGGAGAGAATTTCGGCAAGCAGCTCGTCAAGGTATCGGACGACTAGCCGGACTGAAATCGCGCGCGCAGACGGCGCATGCCCGCGAGCCAGCGATCGTAGTCGCTGACCTTGTTCCGAAGGTACTTCTCGACCGTGGGATGCGGCAGGATCATGAAGCGCTCCTGCCCGATGGCCTCGACCGCGCAATCGGCGACTGCTTCGGGCTCGATCATCCCGTCGACGCCCGCGACGCCGCCGTTTTCGAAATCCGCCGTCATCGCGGTGCGCACCGCCTGCGGGCAGAGCACCGAAACCGCGATGCCGCGATCGCCGTAGTTGACGGCGAGCCACTCGGCGAAGCCGACCGCCGCGTGCTTGGTCGTCGAATAACACGCGGAATCGATCTGGCTGAGCAGTCCCGCCGCAGACGCGGTGATGAGCAGGTAGCCCTCGCCGCGCTCGAGCATCGAGGGCAGCACGGCGCGGGATGTGTAGACGTGAGCCATCACGTTGACGTCCCAGATCTTCTGCCAGTTTTCGTTTGGGACTTCGAGTCCGCCGAAGAAGCCGATGCCGGCGTTCGAGCAGAAGAGGTCGATCGGGCCGTATGCCTCTTCTGCGCGATCGACGAGTGCGCGGATCGAGGTCTCGTCGCCCACGTCGGTCGGGACTGCTAGACCGCCGATCTCGGCGGCCAGCTCGTCTGCGCGTTCGCTGTCGAGGTCGGCGATGACGACGCGCGCGCCTTCGGCGGCGAACTTCTGGCAGAGTGCGCGGCCGATGCCGTTGGCGCCTCCGGTGACGACGGTGTGTTTGTTGGCGAGATTCACTCTGGATTGGCACCTGGGCTGCGCGCTCGCTGCTTTCGCAGCGAGCGCAAAATATCAACCACCCGCTTTCTTCTCGCTGCGGATCTTTGCCTTGCGATATTCGAGCCTCGTGATCGCGCGGCGGTGGACCTCGTCGGGGCCGTCGGCGATGCGCAGCGTGCGCACGGCCGCGTAGGCGTAGGCCAGCCCGAAATCGTTCGTCACTCCGGCGCCGCCGAACGCCTGGATGGCGTCGTCGATCACCTGCAGCGCCGCGTTCGGCGCCTTGACCTTGATCATCGCGATCTCGGCGCGCGCGACCTTGTTGCCGACCGTGTCCATCATGTGGGCGGCCTTGAGCGTGAGCAGGCGCGCGCATTCGATCTCGATGCGCGCGTTGGCGACGCGCTCCTCCCAGACCGAGTGCTCCCCGATCTTCTTGCCGAAGGCCTCCCGCTCGAGCAGCCGGTCGCACATCGCCTCCAGCGCGCGCTCGGCGACGCCGATCGTGCGCATGCAGTGGTGGATGCGCCCGGGCCCGAGCCGCCCCTGGGCGATCTCGAAGCCGCGCCCCTCGCCGAGCACGATGTTCTCGACGGGCACGCGCACGTTCTCGAACATCACCTGGCCGTGCCCGTGCGGCGCGTCGTCGTAGCCGAAGACCGGCAGGTTGCGCTCGATCGCAACCCCGGGCGTGTCGCAGTCGACGAGAATCTGGCTCTGCTGCAGGTGGCGCGGCGCGTCGGGGTTGGTGCGGCCCATCAGGATGATCAGCTTGCAGCGCGGGTCGGCGGCTCCCGACGTCCACCACTTGCGGCCGTTGATCACGTATTCGTCGCCGTCGCGCCGGATTTCGGTGCGGATGTTCGTCGCGTCCGACGAGGCCACGTCGGGTTCGGTCATCGCGAACGCCGAGCGGATCTCGCCCGCTAGCAGCGGTTCGAGCCAGCGCTTCTTCTGCTCTTCGTTCGCGTAGCGCTCCAGCACCTCCATGTTGCCCGTGTCGGGCGCCGAGCAGTTGAAGACCTCCGACGCGAACACGACGCGCCCCATTTCTTCGGCGAAGGGCGCGTACTCGAGATTCGTGAAGCCGCCGCCGCGCGCGCTGTCGGGCAGGAAGAGATTCCAGAGCCCGGCCTTGCGGGCCTTGGCCTTGAGTTCCTCCATCAGCGGCGCGATCTGCCAGCGATCGGTCTGGGGGTCTTCGAGCCGCCGGTAGTAGTCCTGCTCGACGGGATAGATGTGCTCGTCCATGAATGCCCGGATGCGCTCCAGCGTGTCCTTCGTCTTCTGGTTGTATTCGAAGTCCATTGAGCTTTCTCCCGTTTTGAATCCGGCTCGCCAGGTCACCGGTGCGATTCGATGGCCTGCT
>JAFDBP010000252.1 GCA_019313245.1 Deltaproteobacteria bacterium | reverse complement strand
TGCCCAGCATGGGGGCCATTCCGATCATGGAAGTGCCTGCGATCAATTTCCTGAGAAACTCTCTTCGGGTGCTGTCGTGATCAATTTTCATGGCCGATAGATTAGATCCAATAGTCGATGTATGAAATATCATGTTTTCGTAACAAATATCTGCATTATTTCTGTACTCCGGTGCTGCATCCAAATCCTAGGCGATTTTCGCAGATTTTGGGTAAGGAGTTACTGGATTGATTCAATCCACATCCGAGTCATCCTGGCTTGATGTTGTGGATCTGCCAGACCGACGATGGAACCGGTCAGAGCCAATTCATCCACGCGCGGTTGCGGTTCGTAACGAACCGCAGACCTGGAGATGCCCAACGCGCGACAGATACGTCGTTGCGAATGGCCCAAGCGGGCTTGTAGATGACTCACCGCCTGCCGCCGCCGCGCTGGGCCCAGTATTTTTCCACGGCGACCTCTTTGAGGATCAGCTCGTCGACAGTGAGATCGGCTACCGCGCGCTTCAGCCTGGCGTTCTCCGCTTCTAGCTCCTTCAATCGCTTGGCCTGGTCGACCTTCATCCCACCGTAGATCTTGCGCCAGCGGTAATAGCTCTGGTCGCTGACGCCGAGCTGTTTGCAGGCGTGGCTGACGGATTTCCCCTGGCTGAGTAGAACACCGGCTTCCCGGAGCTTGTGGATGATCTCTGCCGCGTGATGCCGTTTTTTCGGCATGGCTCAGATCTCCTCGTGTGGCCATTTACCACTTTTGATCTGGACCAGTTATTTCAGGCTAGGTCACTGGGGCCGTTTTCTCTCCGTGCGCCGACTGGGGCAGAACGCCGCAATTAACAGGCAGACGCAAACTGAACTTGTGAGTGTGGCGGTTCGGGGTGATTCTTGGGATGCGAATTTTCTTGCCGGAGCCGGATGCGGCGAGAGAGAATGGGCTCTACTCCGACTGAGTCGGAGCTGCCGAGGTTGCAAACCGAGCGCTAGGAGGTCGGATGTAGTCGCGTCGACTGCGTCTCCGCGCACCCCTAACCGTGGTTACCGAGTGCTTTGGCGCCTTTCAGGAGGGAAATACCGTGAACCTGCACACTTCTTTGCGGTTGCTCGCACTGCTCATTCCGCTGCTCCATGCGATTTCCGCCAAAGCACAAAGTGGTGACGTCAATTGCGCAGCAATTGTCGACGCCGATGGCACCAGAGTTGCGCGCGCGATGCTCGACGTGCACGCCGTACAGTTCTTCTACAAGGGACACGACGGATTCGCGGTGCCGTTGTCGCTCAGCCAACAAACCATCAGAGGAACGGCAAATAGAATCTGGTTCACCGACGAGAATTGTTCAGAGATCGGATTCATCGAGATCCAAAGTAGTCAGCCTACTCCGACGTCCGTGCGCATCGGTCAAGACGTCTACTACGTCGAGCCTTTTGCGATGACGCAAGAAATCCAAGCGTATTCGTACATGTCCGATCAAGAGGGCTGTCAGCCGACGAACCCGAACCCGACTTCAGTCGACGCCACGCCAGTCACTCACGAATTTGCGCTACCACAGTACACACCTCCCTTCACGGTCGAACCCGAAGATTGCTCCGCACCACCCGAGCCCGACCCGGAGCGGATCGTCTACGGCTGCGTGAAGCACCAGAATGGCGCGCTTCGCATCGTCGAAGGCCCCGCGGACTGCAACGCCCGCGAGGCGCCCATTTCGTGGTTGCGCCAGTAGTCGGGTCGACCTAGCTCGAGCCGGGCGCGGCCCTGCTTTTTGCCGTGGGATTCGCTGTTGTGCAACGAGCGATCCGCAGGAAGGCGGCGAGTATCGCTTAACTACTCAACCTTGGGTCTGAGTAGTACCACGATGCCCCTGGCGTAGTCATACGACATTTCGCCTGAATCGTCTGGGCATAGAAGCCCCAACGGCGATGAGGAACAAGCTCAGGATCCAGAGCGACGGCGCTGTCAGGGCAGGAACTGGCTCAGGCGGTGAGATCGAACGAATCTTGTAGATGCGACCGGTGTTCGTTACGACGCCGTCGCTTGTGCTCAGATCGGATACGTAGAGGGCGTCCGCCGTCGCCAGCAAACCGTCGGGATGACCTACACCGGGTTCCGTGTTCTCGATGAAATGGAAGTATTCGCCCGTATCGAGATCGACATAGACCAGGGGGTTGTCCGTGTTCGCCACGCCCGCGATCGAAAATGCGCCGTGGAAACCGACGAAGAGGCCCTCACGTAGACCTGGCGGAAAGCCCGGCGGCGCAAAGGCGATCTCGACGGGGCCCTCGCTCTCCGAGCCGTCTGGCGGCGGAATCGGTTGGAAGGTCACGATCGGATCGATACCGCCGCTTCCGACTTCGACGTCGGTTCTGTAGGCAAAGTAGTTATCCGGAAATCCGAAGTCTTCGACCGAGCCACCTACATCGGCGAGCCCGATCACGTTCAGCTCGTCGACACTGAGTTCGAAGGGATCGGTGTCGCCGTCCATGCTGTTGTCTTCGAAGTAGAGATCCCCCGTCGCCGGATGAAAATCGATTCCGAAGGCGTTGCGCACGCCGGCGGCAATGCGCTCGAGGCCGGTCACCGAGATCGATGGACCCGTGTCGTCGACCAGGACGCGGTAGATCGAATCCGGAATCAGCACGCCGGTCACTGCGCCGCTCACGGGAATGAGATCGGTCGTCGCCACGGCGTCTTCTCGGGACCCCATATTGAAGTACAGCTCGACCACGCCCGGCGCGATCTCGCGGGTAGCGAGCGTGTGGGAGATGTGGCTCCAGGGGTAGATGAGTTCGATGACGAAGCTCGCCTCCAGCGTGATCGGATCGCCCGGAAGCACACCACTTCTCAGTACGGAGATGGTCTGGCCTCGCGCCATGAAGAACAGATCGCCCGCCGAACGGAGCCCAGTCACCAGGCCCGAACCGCCGGTGTAAAGCAGCGTTCCGACCCCATCCGCCACTCCGTCGTCATCGGTGTCGACCAGGCGGCGCAATCCACTGTTGGTGCCGACCAGCAACGAACCGTCGCTCAGCTCCTGCATCGGGAGCGGCGCATCCAGATCGCTCGCGAAGACGGTGATCTCGAAATCGCCGGGATCGACCCGCGGATCGCCGCCGATCGCGAACGGCGGCGTCTGCGCAGACGATCCCGTCGCCAACAGCAGCAGGCCAAGAAGCGCAAATCGTCGCACCAATCGCAGACAGGAGAAAAAGAGCGGCATTGGGCGCGTAGTGTAAGGTGATCGGGACCGTGCCCGCACCCCGAGAGCTAACAAATGGCCCGGAACTGGCTAAATCGCGCCCATTTCATGCGCGTGCACGCGGATTCGGCGATCCGGCCGGTAGGCGAGGCGGTTGATGGTGACCCGGGCGCGATTCGCGGAGCTTCGCTCGAGGGCTGAATCGCGCCCCGGTTGAATCGTAAGCGCATGGCTTCGGCGAGCGCATTGCCATGCGAGAGTGAGCTTAGCGATAGATAGCTGACACAGTATTCCGGAGACATGGTTTACACAATCGGCATTTTCGGGGGAGCCCGGATGCCGTGGAGAACGTGTAGACCGATGGACGAACGCCTCAG
>JAFDBP010000251.1 GCA_019313245.1 Deltaproteobacteria bacterium | reverse complement strand
TCATGGCGAGCGCCCAACCGGGGCCTTCTTCTTCAAAGTATCCCGCGGGCAGGTAGGCGATCGCCTCAGCGCCTTCGATGGGAGTCGGATCGACGAGTTGCCAGCGGTCGTCGAGCATCACTTCTGTCCACGCGTGTCCGAATGCCTGGAATCCACCTTCGATCTCGGCAATGACCACGCCGATCGCGATACGCGTCGGGTAGCCGGCACTTCGCGCAAGGGCGCCAAAGAGAACCGCGTGCTCCGTGCAGTCACCCCGCTTCTGGGCGGCGACGATCGACGCCGGATCGAAGCCGCGATCGGAGGCCGGCTCGATCGTCTCCTGCGTGAGTTCGACCAAATCCTCGATCGTCGGTTGGGAGCCGTCGGTCATAGGTGCGCGGAGCGCGCGAACGGATTCGGAATCGAAGTCGATCAGGAACGTAGACTCCGTGTGAAGTGGCAGTTCCCTCCCGTCTCCAGCGGGGTAGGGCGTCAACTGGACGGTGGCGCTCGAATCCGTGGTGCCGATGAGCGCCTCGCGAGGCAGCACTTTCGCGAGCTTCGCAGGATCCTCCACTCGGACGAGTGCGATCAGCGAACCGTCGCGGTCGAAGTCTGCATCCACCTCGGTGGTGATCACATGCAGGAATTGAAACGCTTGTGTCTCATGCGTGCTCGCGCAGGAAGCGGAACACAACGCGGCTCCTGCCAGCGCGAGTGCTACGCGAATACAACTCAAATTCTCAGATTTCGCCATCTTGATAGATTCGCTCGATCGTCATCAGCGTCCCCCCGACATCGATTGTCGACAGCTCCGGCAGGCCGACGGCATCACGACGAGATCGCACATTCAATCCACCGATGTTCACCGTGAGATATTGAGGATCTTCTGCGTCGACGCTGATCGCGAAATCCATGGATTTGGTCGGATCTACATCTGGAATCCAACGCCGCAGTGCAACACTCGTGTGTTTGCCGTGCGGAGCGAGCTGGTACTTTGCCGCAAGCGCCTCGGAGAGCATACTGTCTAATGGATTCGTTTCGTTCAACTCGGTCGAAATGTCCTTGCCTTGAAAGATCCCCGAGACCGCCCAGCCTTTTTCATCGTTCCATTTCAGTGCAAGGCTGACGCGCTCCGAGTCGGTATCGCTCTCGTACTCGTAGGCATTGATGAGGGTTCCGTCACCGTGCATCCAGTCGGTGGTTTTCGAGTACGAGGCGAGGAATTCGCTCTCCGATCGCGGAAGCAGGGTGGAGGCCTCCACGACCCCTACGATGTCCCCCTCCGCGTCTCGATTGAATGTTCCGGTCATGATGCCTACGTTGAGATCTCCAAGGCGAATTTGTGAGATTTCTTTGTAGTAGGCGGCCGGCTTCGGGGATTCGACTCGAAATGAGTCCACGAATTCCGAGAAGATCGAATTGAACGTCTTTGCGTACCCGGCATCGAACTGGTTGCAGGAGAGAGTGTAACCCTCGCTGTTTGCCGAAGCCGACTTCATGAGGCCCGTCCCCTTCTCCCCACCGCTGTCGATCGTGAAGGTCATCGCGATCGATTGGTACGCGGTTTCTCCAATCGAACCCGATTCGATGGCCGCGATGCGGCGATCGGCGATCTCGAAACCCTCTTTCTCGAGCTCGGCAAAGATGCTCTTGGCGGCTCGTAGCGCGGTGACGCCGATTTCTCCCTGCCTGCGCCAGACGAAGCAGTACATCGGAATGTCTGACCCCGACATCGGAATCTCGATGACGAGGTCGCCGTCCTCATCGAGTTCTGTCGAGAACTCGTGCGACAGCGAGAGGCGAAACTCGCCCTTCGGATCCATGATCTCGCTCTTCGCTCCAGCATCACTCTCGCGATGCATCGCGTTTTGAGGAGGTGCGGAAGCACACGCCATGCAAATAGCCAAGAGAGCGGCTTGCGCTGCGCGTCGAAGACTCGATGAACAACTGCGCATCATGGATCCTCCTGCATATGCCCTGGTGTCTGGTGCTTCTTTATACCTCTTTTTCAATGCCTCCGAAGACAGGGTGCGCCTATACGCGTCGGCCCGCCCGACGCTTCCAATGTCAGCCGTCGCCCAACCATGGCGAAAATCGCGTGTTTTCCGGCTCTCGGCCGCTCTGGAGACCGTCGCGCAGCGAGCCGTGTCGCGGCGTCCCCCCTTCCGGGAATCCCTGGTTGCGCGGCGGCCCGTACCCCCAGCGGCCAGATTGGCCCAATAACACAGCACACGCGAAGAAGCGCACCACACGAGTCGGATTCCGCGCTCCAACAGTTCCTCGAACGAACCAGATCGAGGTCAACAACGACATCGAGGATAGGTAGAAGAAGCGACCGCTCCGGCGAGGTCTGGTAACTCGGTATTTTGTCTAGTTGTGAGGCAAGTGGCGAATTGCCTCAAGCGAGGCAGTATTGCCCCTGATCGAGTCAGCTCAACCGAATGGTCCTCATCGGTCCTCACTGAAAAGCAGCTTGAATTTCCTATCAACCGGCCGGCTTCAATTGCTGGGGCAGCGTATCGCCTCGTTGAGGCAATTGGCGTGTCGACTCACTTCGGCACGAACGCGATCGAATCCGTGTCCTGGCCATCTGTAGAAACCGATCTGTACTTCTCGACGACGTCGACAATCCCCCAGCAAGCACCCGGCGTGCAGCGAAGGTTGCCGAGTGCCGTATTCGTCGGACGGATTCCGCTCGCATCCCTCACGAAGGAGGTGACCCGCGTGCCCGCACAAACCTGGATCCGATGTGCCGAATTGCTCAGCGCGCTCGGGTCGACGATGTGTCCCACGATCTCGTGCGTGACCTTGGCGTTGTTCGTCGGGCTCTGCCCCTTTGCGGTCGTGACGATCCGCGTTTCCGGCCAGTTCGTGGGACACTGCGAAGGCGTGGGAGTCGGGCCCGGCGTCGGCGTCGGTACCGTCACCGTGAGACTATCCCCGTAGCCGTCGAAGCAGTAGCACGACAGACAGCCACAATACTCGTCACTTGCGGTCAGCCACGTCTTGTTGGTCGTGGTTTCGCGAATCTTCACTGTTTGCGTCAGCGTCCCACCAGAACTGATGCCAACGAGACCGAGCTTGTCGTCCCAGACCTCGACAGGACCCCCTGCGAGATCGAGTTGGTAGTGGTAGGTGACCCAATCGCCCTTCGCGTCGATGGTGCATGCGTCCTGAGGCTCGCCATTACCCACCGAGCATTTCTTGTCGACTCCGCAGAAGAAATCGCAGTAACCGGGAAACGGCGTGGGCGTTGGCGTGGGCGTGGGCGGTGTCGGCCCTGCGTAGCTGACCGATGCCGCGATCAAGCCCATCGCGGCAATTGCGAGCGGTAGCCGCCAGCGCGTAATACCGGGTTCTCGAATTGAGCGGCGCTGTGTCGACATGTCGTTGCCTCCGCGAAAAGCCGAGCTGCAAACCGCATGCTCGATTCGCATCGCAGCGCCTTTCAAGTCTGCTCCGATGCGCCTCGACTGATTTCATTCGAACATGCGACGCTGATCGGCGTCAAGGGAAGTCTTGATCGTGTTGCAATCGTTCTCAGCGCCTGGCAGGGCTCAAAATTCGAACCCGCGACCGAATAGTGAAACGAATTCAACGGCTTGCTGAGCGGAGGACGGAGCCAGCCCGGGGGAGATCGAGGGCTGTGCGATCGCGGTGGCCCGCTGCCAGGTCTGTCTGACGCCCAACGCGGTCGACCAAATCTCGAACGGGCGCTGTCCATAGCCAGGCTGCCACGAGACTCGACTGCCGTTCATCGCGCGCGGGCCAATTCGAGGACAGGTAGAAGAAGCTGGCTTTTCGGCGAGGTCTGGTAACTCAGGATTCTGTCAAGTTGCGAGGCGGGGGCGAATTGGGCCCCAAGAGGGCGATTTCAAGATGCGTCCCGGCGGGGTTCGCCGGGTGGTGTCGATTGTCGGGTGGTTTGCGGGCGAGGGGATGCGTTGGGGTGTGGTGGTGGCTAGCGGTCGATCGGGGTGATTGGGAGATGGGATGCTGGGGCGGTCGCCAACCCCAGAAGCCCGCTTTTCGATCATGGGGCCGATGCATCGCAACTCAGCTGACGGCGAGCAGGCGACTTGCAGACACAAGACGGTTCCATTTTGGGACCGATCGTCGAGGGCTTGACCGTCTCGGTATTTCAGATAAAGAGAGAGGCATGTCACGTGCTCTAGACCTGCTCGAAGACGCCCTACACTCATCAGGCCTGAAAATTCTTGGGTGTCTTCACACCGAGGAGAAAAGCACGCTCGTACTGATCGGCAATGCAGGTCCCGACATGTGGCGGGCGTTCGAGGCTTCCGATTGCGACCAGGGCGATCCCAATCCCCTGGATGACTGGAGCCGCTGCACCATCAACGAGATAGCCGAGCGGCTCTCCAACGATCTGCAGTGGCCGATTTCGGCCCTGTTTCCCTTCGATGGCCCACCCTATCAACCATTCCAGCGCTGGGCTGTCCGGTCCGGCAACGCATTCCCGACGCCCATTGGCCCCTTGGTGCATCCGGTATATGGGATGTGGCACGCCTATCGCGCTGCGCTCTGCATCGAGCGCCTGCTGGAACTTCCTGTGAACGAAGTTTCCACCAGCCCCTGCGCTACCTGTGCCGACAAACCCTGCCTGAAAACCTGCCCGGTGGGTGCCGTCACGACCGAGGGTTACGACGTTCCGGCCTGTCTCGACCTGCTCGAAAGAGAACTGGTCGGGGAGTGTTATGCGACGGGCTGCATGGCTCGGAAAGCCTGCCCCGTCGGGCGGGAATTCATCTATGAAGAAGCCCAGGCGCGCTTCCACATGGAAAAATTCCTGAAAGCCTATCGGTCATAACAGTTCGGTCGAATTCCCACTTGGCACCCCGAACGCGTGCAAAATCCCGAAGGCTTTGGGTTCAACGACGGAGGCTGGTTGCGTTCACTCTGTAGTGTATCTTCGGATCAACCGGTCGAGAGTGTTTCTTGTGGCGTCGACACAGCTGCGACAGGTACCGGAATGGGTGTCGCTGGATGGCGGGGCGGCCGTTGGGCCGCCCCCGCCGTAGTTGCGCTGCCTGGAGCGCCAGGGGCGTGGCTTGCGCTTCTTCCCCCGGTGTTTGGGTGCGCGTGCGCGCCCAAAGTGGACTGTAAGCCGGGTCCTGTTCCGACTGCCGGTCACCCGGAAGCCGGCGAGGATCATTCATCTAGGCGGCGCATTGCTGCGCCGCTCGAGCACTCTGACCCGGACGCTGGTCGCCGCACCTCGCGCTGCGGCGGCTTCGGGCGGGTCGCCCTCGACAGCCTCCCTATTCGAGCTTGCTCCGGGAGGGGCTTGCCCCGCCGCCGGTCACCCGGCTGTCGCGCGTGGGCTCTTACCCCACGATTTCAACCTTGCCTGTGCCTCCCCGGACGCCTCGGAGGATAGGCATTTCAAGCTGCGTTTTC
>JAFDBP010000250.1 GCA_019313245.1 Deltaproteobacteria bacterium | reverse complement strand
CGACGGATCACATGTATCCCTTCGACTTCCTTGCTCGTCTAAACAGTAAACAGTTGAAACGAGGTGACATACATGTCCGGCTCAGAATTCCATATGGCTTCCTACTGGTGGTTGTTCCCACTCGTCATGATCATCCTGTGCTTTCTGGTAATGAGAGGTCGGAAAGGCTCACCGATGTGCGGGTGCGCCTTCCGGGGAAAAGGTAACCACAAAATCAGAGATTCAAGCTCGGCCATCGAGATACTGGACAAGCGGTACGCTCTTGGTGATATCGACAAGAACGAATATGAAGAAAAAAAAGTGCCCTGAACCAGGTTCCGCAAATTTAGGATCCGGAGAAAACAAAGGATCAACCGAAGAGAAAAGGAGGTGCCATGATGAGCGGATCAATACAGAACTTCTCTGTCGAGGTAGAAGGCACCAAGGTTGTATGTCCTCTAGGTGAGGTTGTCGGAAACAAAATGATCACCGAGGGGAGAATTCCTGTCATTTCATGCTAGGGCGGATGTTTTCGGGGCGAGATCGCTCGGGTTGCGGCCCATATGGTGGCAGAGGAAGAGCCATACAGTCGCGGATGCCACGGAGAAATGTTCACAGCTCCACGTTCGGCAATGGCGGACTGGGCCAAGAAGGCTGGCAAGGTGGTCGTTATTGATGGTTGCTTCATGCATTGTCACGGCAGGATCATGAAGAACATTGTTGGCAGTGAGAACACGATCCAATTCGATGCCCTTCCTATGTACAATAAACACAAGAAATACTCAGAGAAGATGCTTGTCAGCGAAGTCCCGGAAGCTGAAAGAAGAGATCTGGCTCGGCAGGTGGCCGATGAGGTTCTGACGAGATTGAGGAACGGCACCGCGCGCGATTCAGAGTCACAGGCTTCTTGTGGGTTTGAGCCAACATTTGTGTCAGAGTCGAGCAGGGCGTAGGAACCATGAGTGAACTCAACAACCGTGAACAAGAACTTGTGGCGCTGGGGGCAGCCATTGCCAGCAACTGCGTGCCATGCATCGAGTACCATATTCCCGAAGCGGGGAGGGCCGGGCTCAGCGACAGCCAAATCAAAGAAGCGGTTCGAATTGCAGTCAAGGTGCGCCGGGTGCCGGCACGCATGGTTCTGCAGACTGCGCTGGCAAGGATTGATGGAGCGGAAACGGGAGTGGACGAGGCCCCGGCGTTAGGGTGCGGCTGCGAGGAATCGGGCCAGAGGGCCGATTCCGGCTGCGGCGGCTGATTGCAATATCGGCTTCCTATAGAATACACGGGGGAGGGGTAAATGGGCCCCGAATCTTCACGCTATGTGTTCGAGGATGTGGCGGAGGAACTCTCGGATTCGTTGCGGCGGTATCTCGAACGACTCGTCGGCGACAGCAGCATCGCCGACGATCTGCTCCAGGACACGCTGCTGAAGATCGCTCGCGCCCTGCCAGGTTTCGAAGGGCGCTCCAGTGTCAAGACCTGGGCGTTCACGATCGCCACGAGAGTCGCTACCGATCACTTTCGGCGGCCACAGAACAGGGCACAGATGGTGGATATCGGCGAGACCGCTCACACCCTCGACGCCGAAACCGACGAGAACCTCGTCGTCGATGAGATGAACAGTTGCGTGCGGGAGGTCATCGACAGCCTGCCGGAGGATTACCGGACGGCTCTCGTGCTCCATGACCTCGAGGGACAGACTGCGGCACAGGTTGCCGAAATTGCCGGTTGTTCACTCCCTACCGCCAAGATCCGCATCCACCGCGCTCGCCGCCGTCTCAAGGAAGCGCTCGACGACGAGTGCAGGTTCTATCGCGACTCGAATAATGTGTTCCGCTGTGATCGCAAGCAGGAGTCGTGAGAGGGGAAAACGATCATGCCGTTCTGTCTCGACACAAGAGATGTCGTTGCCGAAGTTGATAGACTCGAATCCGTTCTGATAGTGCCCTGCCGATTTTGCCCTGCTGCCAGCATGGCCGTAAAGACCAACGAACCCTACATTGAATTTCCGCGAAAATTCCTGAAGACGGCTTCTTATGAGCGACTGATCGAGAGTATGCGACGCAGCTTCGAAGAGAGAGGGATCAAAACGAGTGTATTCAAGAGTAATCTATTGCACCAATTCGTACTCTGTATGTGGACCTCCAAGCGGCGAAAAAAGCTATTGGAGAGTGCAAAGAAATATGATGCGGTGATAGTAATGGGCTGCGAGGCCGCATTTCAGACTGTGCGTAATGCACTCGAGCCAACCACGTGCCACGTCATCCCAGGCATGAAATCCGAGGGCATCATGAGTATTCAGCCGAGACTTTCCTTGCCCTGTAACATATCGCTCGAACTCGAGGGTGTAACTCCATACATCCACACGGAGCCATAGTCGGCGGTCGGCTCAGGCGAGAGTTGACCAAACTGGGGAAGAACTGTGCCAGCGCAACGACGTACACCCAGCTGAGGGGGTACCCTCAGCTCTCGGGGAGGCGAGCGGTCCAATCCGCGACACGCCGCCCCCGGGGAGCTTCGATGACCGAATCGGATCTCGAGTCCGCCCTCGTCCCCTATGTCGCGGGGCACATCTGGCTCAAGCGGTATCCCGTCCGCTTCGCAGCCATGGACATTTCGGCGCGGCTCACGCTGCTGCGGCTCCGCGACGGCTCGCTCGTGGCGCACTCGCCCTGCCCCGTCGACGCGACACTGAAGGCCGAGGTCGAGGCGATCGGTCCCCTCCAGCACATCGTGGCGCCCGGCACGTATCACTACATCCACGTCGCCGCGTGGCAGGCGGCGTTTCCGCAAGCGACGACGTGGATCTGCCCGGGTGTCGAGCGCAAGCTGCCGGACCTGCGCTTCGACTGGCTGCTGGGAGATCGGAGCTCGCCCGTGTGGAAGGACGAGATCGACCAGGTGCTGGTGCGCGGAACGCGCTTCATCGTCGAAGTCGCCCTCTTTCACCGCGCTTCACGTACGCTCGTCCTCACCGACCTGGTCGAGAACATCGGAGACGGCACGCCGGGCGGCTCCGATCGACTGCTGCGCTTCTGGTGGAAGGCGGTCTTTCGCATGTGGAACCGCGCGCGACCGGCGCCCGAGTACCAGATGGGTTGGAGCGACAAGGGCGCCGCGCGCGCGAGCCTCGAGCGGATCCTGGCCTGGGACTTCGAGCGTGTCGTGCTTGCGCATGGCGATTGCATCGACACGGACGCGAAGGCTCGCCTGCGGGAGGCATGGGCGAACCCGCTGTCGAGATGATCGACCTGCGAAGAACGAATCGTGTAGCCCGATCCTGCCGGCTTCAGGAGGGCGTGATGAGCTCACGAAAGACCCGAGCAGGCTCTGGGCACGGCAAGCGATCTCGGCGCGCGAGGAAATCGCTCCAGGACTTCGACCGAACGGCCCGGCTGCTCCGTGGCGACCTCACGGAACGCTACGGGGAGCACGAAGCCGAAGCCCTCGTGCGCGACGCACGCGAACGCTACCTGGACATCCTGCCCCAGGTGCCCTGGGTCGCCGGGCGCGGCGCGCCGGTCATGAACTCCTTCCTCTGGATCACGGCCCAGGAGCTGGCTGTCTATCAGGCGGTCGAGGCCCGAGGCGGCGATGCGTCCGAGGCGTGGGAGCTGTGTCACACGGCCATTCGGCTCAGGATGGAGCGCGTGCCGAGATGGAAACGCTGGCTGCTGAACCGGCTGATGTTCTCGGGACTCGTCCGACGCGTGATCAAGCGACGCGCGATGAATCAGGAGCTCGTCCGGGCGGGTGACTTCGAGACGCGTTCCGTCGTAGGGGACGGCATCGCCTTCGATCACGGGGTCGACTACGTCCGATGCGGCAACCTCGAGCTGGCGCGCAAGGTCGGGGCCGACGCCTTCGCGCCCTACCTCTGCATGTCGGACATCGCCTTGAGCGAGGGGCTGGGATGGGGCTTGATTCGGACCCAGACGCTGGCGGACGGCTGCAGCCACTGCGACTTCCGCTTCAAGCAGGGCGGAGAGACGCGGATCAGCTCACGGACGCCCGAGGTGCAGGCGACCATCGACCGGATCGCGCGAAAAGAAGCGAAGCAGGCCGCGTCCGCGGTCAGCCCCGGATGAGTCCGCCGTGACCGCGGACGCGGCCTGCCCCGCACTCGACCAAGGATGCATCGGCGCGCGATCCCGAGCGTTGGCGTTTGATTTACAGCTAGATCCCCTCACTTGGAACGTGTCACCTACGGACATGTGATGAAGGAGATCGGGGCACAGGTGGCTGACATCGTGGGCAAGATTCTCGAAGCCGGGATGAAGGAAGCATCCAATGACAGGTAACAACCGCAAAGTGTGGATCGGCATAGCTGCAGTGTATCTCTCCATACCGTTATTTCTTTTGGTGTGTGGAGGTGATTTTGGCTGGTGGCAGGCGTGGGGTTTTTCCCTGCTGATCGTTGGCATTGGTATGGGAGGGCACTTTTGGGCGGAACAACGGCATCCGGGGTTGTTGGCAGAACGGCAAGACACTGAGAAGCACAAGGACGCGAAAGCTTGGGACAAAGTGCTTGCTCCGTTGATGGCGCTGAGTGTGAGCTTCCCTCTACCCATTGTGGCAGGGCTGGATCACCGCTTCGGCTGGTCACCCGCATTTCCGCTGTGGCTCATTCTGCTCGGCTTCATCTTGACTTCGCTCGGATACGCTTTTGCTACGTGGGCATTGGTAGAGAACCGCTTCTTCTCCACTGTGGTGCGTATTCAGACGGATCGAGGCCATGCGGTATGTGACAGTGGCCCCTATCGGCTTGTGCGACATCCCGGCTATACCGGGAACATCCCGCCGCTGCTGGGCATTGTGCTGGCCTTGGGCTCGGTGTGGGCACTCATTCCTGCGGTGATGACGCTAATCATCACGGTGGTCAGAACCGCGTTGGAAGACCGGACTCTACAGGAAGAGTTGCCGGGTTATCGCGACTATGCGCGGCGCGTACGCTATCGACTGATTCCGGGGATTTACTGAAGAGCCTCGAGCACGGGAGGGCTGACGGATGCATCCGCGGCACTGGCAGGTTGCCAACTCACACAGTTATCGACAACCACTGTTTCAGACTCACACCAAAACGTAACAACCGAAGTCTAACGACTTGATTTGCTTGGTGGAGGCGGCGGAGATCGCGGGCCAGCAAAGCTGACCTGCACATCGCGAACGAGCTGTGCTCGTCCGCTTGCGAACCCTCGTCCGCACTATTCGTCGCTATCGAGAATCGATTCGAGTTCGGCGAGCACCTCGAAATCCTTTGGGCGCCCCGCCGCGCGCTTGACCTGGATCAGCTTCTCGAGACCTAGGCATAGGCAGCGGATGCCGAACAGTTCGATCTCGATGCTGTCCGAAACCAATTGCTCGTAGCCGCCTCCGCCGACAATCTCACCGAGTAGGTCGATGTCTCCAAGCTTGGAAGTCAATGTGAAATTCAGGCCGTTCTGCAGCGTCTCGACGTCGAGCGTGAATGGAAGATCCGGCGGCGCGCCGCGCAAATAGGGCTCGTGGTGCGCGAGCGCCGCGACGAGGTTGGCCAGATTTTCGGGGCGCCGCGAATAGACGATGTCGAGATCCTGGGTGAGGCGCGCCGCGCCGTGAGCAGTCGCCGCGGCGCCCCCAACGATGATGAACTGGACGCGGCGATCGACGAGGGCGCGCAGCAGACCCGGAAAGTCGATCACCGCTCCGAGGCCCGCCTACCTGCGTCGCGCAGCTCGACCGCCAGACGTTGCAACTCCATCAGCTGCAAGAAACGCTCCTCCACGCTCAGCTTCAGGTTCTTCTGAATCAGCGTGCGATCGATGTGGGCGCGGTAGGCACTCACGACCGGGTCATGAAACTGAGAAGAACACTTTTTCACGTTACTCATCGCGGTTTTCCCAGCGCATACAACTTGGTGGAGGCGGCGGGAATCGAGCCCGCCACCGCATGAAAAAACGATAGCAATTCTAGAAGCTTAGAGACACCCTCCAGTGCTCAGACTGACACCAAACTCATAGATCGGCCATCCGTTGGAGTGTCACGGGCAATTTCGGATCGCTAACAGCTCGCCGATTAAACCCGAACGAATCAGGAACTTGACGTGCAGGCCGATACCAGTTTGCTATCGAGTCATCGCAGAAATCTCCGGGATCGGTTCCAACTCACTGCTCTTCTCCATCTCACGCACCCGCGCCAGCTGCTGCGCCATCTCGGCGCGGATCTCGGAGACCATCGCCCGATACTCCGGCTCACCGTGCAGCGATTCGAGAGTCAAGTCGTGCTCGAGGTAGTACCACCAGAGTTCGCGCCAACGCTCGTCGATCGCTCGTCGCAGCGTCGACAACGCCTTTTCCGATTCACCGCGAAGCGCGTAGATCTTGACGTCGGCTATTCCGTGGCCGAAGGGGCCGAGACGCGGCACTTCTCGGAGGATTTCGAGACTGCGGTCCAGCAGCAGATTCGCGTAGTCGGGCTCCTCCACACGCAGCGCGACCAACGCAAGGCCAATTGCAGCTTCGAGATTTCTGCGCCCGACTCTGGGATCTTCTCGGCTCGCAAGCTCGGGATAGTGTCGTTCGTACAATGCCCGGGCTTCGAGAGCGCGGCCCGCTCGAAGATCTCGGTCTCGCAGAAACTCGAGCGGCCGGATCGACGGCGCCGCGTATGGGAAGATGGCATTTGCTCTGCTGGCGTGATCGAACGCCTCCACCTCATTGCCGAGCCGCTGCTGCAGCATGCACATGGCTACATTCGAGAAGAACGCATCCGGGCCCAATTCGATCGATCGACGAGCCCAGCGCTCGGCCTCAACCAGGTCGCCGAGATCCAGATAGACCAGGCCCAGACTTGCGGCATGAAGAACATTACCCGGGTCGAGCGCTGCGACCTTCCTGTAGCTAACGATCGCCTCGTCGAGTCGACCTTTGATCAACCAATTCACTTGGCCAACGCCCTCATCATTTTCGACATAGGCCGGAGCGCGCTCGAACGAAAGATCGATCCATTCCCTCGCTTCATCGAATCGCCCCAGCGCAAACAGATCGGTCGCTACGTTGCTCAGAACCGGGCCTGAGAGCGGATCCAATTCGACGGCTTGTTTGTGGATTTCGAGCGCATCTTCGGGCCGACCCAACTCATAGGTGAGCATCCACCCATACCAGTGATAGGTCTGCGCGTAGTTCGGATTGAGTTCGAGCGCGCGTTTGAAATCCCGCTCGGCACCTTCGTAGTCGTACGTATCCTGCTTGATGGCTGCGAGTGCGTTGTAGGCCTCGCCCAGTTGACCGTTCAGCGCGATCGCCCGTTCGGCAGCATCCCGCCCCTTCTCGAGCGTTTCTTCGCGCGGAACGCCGGTGTAGAAGACCTGCAGAATGTAGGTCTCGGCGAGCCCGACGTATGCGAGCGAAAAATCGCGATCGAGTTCGATCGCCTTTTGGAAATATTCGACGGCCGTCGAGTACGCACCAGAATTGCGATTTCTCAAGTGCTGCTTGCCCAGTAGATAGGCCTCGTAGGCGTCGAGATTGTCGGTCGGAACCGTAGCGAGACGCCGCTCCTCATCCGGAGAGAGCGTGGCCCGCAGCGCATCGGCGATCGCGGTCGCGATTTCGGTCTGGATCGCGAAGATGTTCGCAGCCGTGAGTTGGCGATCGTAGATATCCGCCCAGAGGTGCTCGTCGGTTTCCGCGTCGATCAACTGCACGTTGATTAGCACGTGATTGCCCGCTCGCTGTACGCCGCCTTCCAGGAGCGTCGCAGCGCCGAGCTCCCGGCCAATTGTCTTGAGATTCTTATTCGTATCGCGGTACTCCATCACCGACGTCCGCGAGATCACCTTGAGCGACCGGATCTTGGCCAGGTGAGTCAGGATGTCGTCGTGCATCCCGTCGACGAAGAACGCGTCTTCCTCTCTGGCGCTCCGGTTCGCGAAGGGCAGCACGGCGATCGATCCACCATTCCCGTTCGGTTCGCCTTCCAGATCTCCTTCGACGATCAGCTCTGCAGGCTCCGGCTCGACGTTCAGCACGTAGTTGTCGACGACCAGAAAGACGACGGCGATCACCAAGAGTCCGATGATCGCGAAATCGAGCTTCCGGCTCGTCAGTTGGGTGATGGATTCAGCGCGATTGATCTCGGCTTCCCGTTTGATCCCCTCTGGCGTCAGCTCATACGCCCAGGCGAAAATCAGAGCCAGTGGGAGGCCAATCGCTAGGAGCAGCATGATGACCTGCATCACCCAATCTGGCGCTTCGATGTTATCGAGCACCAGGTCTGCCACCTGGGCGATCACCCAGGCGCAGATCACGTAGGCTGCACCTACGCGGAAGACATTGCGGCGCTTGAGTTCGGCGATCAGTGACATCTGGCCCACCCCGGCTGATCCAGATTGTTGGACTCATATCCTAGCTGTGTCACAGGATAATGGCGGGAAGCACGCTATTGAGCGCAGCCGCCCGCCAGACTCACAAGAAAACGTAATAGAGCGGATGTAAATACTTGATTCTATTGGTGGAGGCGGCGGGAATCGAACCCGATCACCCGCAATCAACTAACCGGTTGATGGCGCACGACTTTTCGTTCTAACTCCCTGACAACTCGTTGCCTTCTGCCACGAATCGAGTCCCCTGGAGTCCCCTCCAGTCCCCTGGAGTCGACCCCAGTCGTGGAGATATTTTG
>JAFDBP010000249.1 GCA_019313245.1 Deltaproteobacteria bacterium | reverse complement strand
CCGACGTAGGCGATCACCTTCTCCACCCCGCCGCCGCCGAGCAGGCGCGCGATCGGCTGGTTGGTGATCTTGCCGAGGATGTCCCACAGCGCGATGTCGATGCCAGAGAGCGCGGAGATCGTCAGCCCGCGTCGCGCGAGATCGGGAAATACGTGCCCTGCGGCGAGTGCGTAATGCGCGCGCACGCGGTTATAGAGCGCTTCCCAGACGCGCGCCGGATCGCGCGGATCGCGGCCGACGAGCAGCGGCGCGATCTCGTCGCGGATGATGCCCACCAGCGCACGGTACACGCCGGTGCCGCCGACCGCGGCCTTGGCTTCGCCCCAGCCGACGATGCCGGCGTCCGTTTCGATCTTGACCAGCGCGGTATCGAACGACGTATGACGACCGAAATCGCTGACGTGCTGCCTGGCCTCGGCGATCGGCGAGTGCAGCCAGACCGCGTCCACCGACTTGATTTTCATGCGGCATCCCCTACCGTTGCGCCGCTTTCGGCAAAGCGGCGAGCGCCGATTCTAAATCGGGGGCTGCGGCGATAATCGGGTGTTCGCAGCCATTGCCGGAAGACCCGACGAATGCATCGACCGCGACTCTGGAAGGGCGCATGGGCGCTGCTCGTGCTCGCACTGACGGCCTGCGTCGACCTGAGCGCCTGGCTCGGGCCGGATACCCGCCTGCGCGAGCCGGACGTGGTCTACGACCCCACGCCGGCCGAGGTGGTCGAGGCAATGCTCGATCTGGCGCAGCTGCAGCCGGGCGACGTGCTCTACGACCTTGGATCGGGCGACGGGCGCATCGTGATCGCGGCGGCGCAGCGCCCGGGTGTGCGGGCGATCGGCATCGACATCGATGCCGAGCTCGTGGCGCGCGCGCGCGACAATGCCGAACACGCGGGCGTCGGTGCGCGCGCGGAGTTTCGCGTCGGGGATCTGTTCGCGGCCGAGATCGGCGACGCCTCGGTGGTGACGCTGTTCCTCGGCGCCGAGCTCAACCTGCGCCTGCGCCCGCGCCTGCTGGAGGTGCTGGCCCCCGGGACGCGCATCGTCTCGCATCAGTACGACATGGGGCGCTGGCTGCCCGATGGCGAGCGCCGGGTCGGTAACCGCATCCTGTACCGCTGGACAGTGCCTCTGGGGGCCAGCAGTATTCGTCAGGAATAGCTTGTCAAACTCACTTTGACAAGATATTCTCGCGGCCCGATGACCGCCCGCCCTGCCGCCGCCCCCGACGACACCGCCTGCGTCGCACGTCTGGTGACGCTGTTCGGCAGCCAGGCGGAAGTGGCGCGCGCGTTCCAGCTCGACCGCGCCGTGGTCAACCACTGGGTCAAGGCGGGCTACATCCCGGCGCGCTGGGCGAGCGAAGTCGAGCGCGTCACGCAGGGCCGCATTCCCGCGGCCGAAATCGTCAGCGAAGCCAGCGCGAAAAAGCCGGTGCGAGTGAAGTCGCGCCCGGAGGACGCGCCCTTCGGCATTGTTCCGGAGTCCAATCCCATGAGCTCTTACGCCCCGTCGAAACGCATCCAGTCCTTCCACCCGCCACAGCGCACGCTCATGGGTCCCGGGCCAACGGAGATTCATACGCGCGTGCTCACCACCATGAGCCAGCCGGCGATCGGCTATCTCGACCCGGTGTTCGTCGAGATGATGGAAGAGCTGAAGAGCCTGCTGCGCTACGTGTACCAGACCAGGAATCCACTCACCTTCCCGCTCTCGGGCCCCAGTTCCGTCGGCATGGAGTTCTGCTTCGTCAACATGGTTGCGCCCGGGGACAAGGTGGTCGTGTGCGTGAACGGGGTATTCGGCGGTCGCATGCTCGAGAACGTCGTGCGCATGGGCGGCGTACCCGTGGTCGTTGAGGACGGCTGGGGCGAGCCGGTCGATCCGCAGAAGGTCGAGGACGCCCTGAAGAAGAACAAGGGCGTCAAGATCGTCGCCTTCGTGCAGGCGGAAACCTCGACCGGCTGCGCCTCGGATGCGAAGCTGCTCACCGAGATTGCGCACAAGCACGGTGCGATGGTTATCGTCGATGCGGTGACCTCGCTCGCCGGCACCCCGGTCAAGGTCGACGAGCGGGAGATCGACGCGATCTATTCGGCGAGCCAGAAGTGCCTGTCGTGCACGCCGGGTCTCGCGCCGGTCTCGTTCTCGGAGCGCGTCGTCGAGCACGTCAAGAAACGCAAGGACAAGATCCACAGCTGGTTCATGGACATGAACTTGCTGCTCGGTTACTGGGGCGAGACGACGCGTACTTACCACCATACCGCGCCGACCAATTCGCTTCTCGGCCTGCACGAGGCGCTGCTGCTGATCCGCGAGGAGGGCCTCGAGAACTCCTGGGCCCGCCACCAGCGCCACCACGTCGCGCTCAAGGCGGGACTCGAAGCGATGGGGCTGAAGTTCCTGGTCAAGGAAGAACACCAGCTGCCGCAGATGAACGCGGTCCGGTGTCCGGAAGGCATCGACGAGGCGCAGCTGCGCGCGACGCTGCTCGCCGAGTTCGGCCTCGAGATCGGTGCGGGGCTGGGACCCCTCAAGGGCAAGATCTGGCGCTTCGGGCTGATGGGATATTCCTGCCGGCCGGACAACGTGATGCTGTGCCTCTCTG
>JAFDBP010000248.1 GCA_019313245.1 Deltaproteobacteria bacterium | reverse complement strand
CTCAGCACGTCATCCTCGAATACGTCAACCGTCACCATCTGGAGATCGGAATTTTTGATGCTGATTTCATAGAGAGCGTCGGCTACCTCGGTCAGTTGTGCGTCGCGTTTTGGCGACCCGGTTGTTCTCGTCGCAGATAGCGCAATTCCCGGGGTAAACGCTGCCGCTGCGCCATCCACCAGGCCGAAACCGTAGATTTCGTCTCTTCCAGCATCTCCGAGGTCGATCGCGCTCGTCTGCAGCATCAGCCTGACATCCTCGTGGTCGACCATCCCGTCACCGTTGATGTCTTTTGTGTTCGAGAGGATGCTCAGCGCGGCAACTCCGGCCACGTGGGGCGCGGCTTGCGACGTGCCGCTCAAGAAGTCATACCCTCCACCTGCCACGGTAGAAAGGACATCGACACCCGGAGCGGCCAATTCCACCTCCTCACCGACTGGTGCAAAACGACCTGGAAGATCCGACGGATCCGTTGCCGTTACTGCAATCACCGAATCGTAAGCCGCTGGAAATTCGACGGGCCCCTGCCCGGCCAGGCTGTTTCCACCCGCTGCCACGAGAATCACGCCGGCTGCATAGGCCGCGTCACAGGCATCGTGCAGCCCCTGCACGTCGGGGCCCTCGATACTCATATTGATGACTTCGACCCCATTGAGCACCGCCCACTCGATGCCCGCGATGATCCAATCCGCGAGCCCGAATCCAGCTCCATCCAGCACCTTGACCGCAAAGAGGTCGACTTCGGGAGCTACGCCGACGACTCCGATGCCATTTTCCTCTGCGGCGATGATGCCGGCCACATGGGTACCGTGGCTGTTGTAGCTATCATCGAAGGGGTCGTCGTCATCGAAAACAAAATCGCGACCAGCGACGTAATTGCCATCGAGTTCTTCGTGATCGTAATCGATCCCCGTATCGAGAACGGCCACCCTGACACCAGCTCCCCGATTCCCACTCGCATGTGAGACCTCGGCGCGGATGTGTTGCACGCCCCAGGAATTCTCGTACTCCTGACTGGGCAGGGGGTCGGCAGCCGCTCGATAGACCGCATTCTCTTCGACGTAGGCGATTCGATCGCTCTTTCTCAGCTTCGCGATCTCCTGCTCGGGAATCTCTGCCACCATCGCGGGGATCAGCTCATAGTTGCGTTTGATGATCCCTCTGGCCCCGTGGATCAGCGCCCGTTCCGAGGGGCCTGGTTTCTGCTTGAAGCCGATGATCACCGATTGATCGGCCGAAAAAGCCGACTCCGGCGCGAAGAGCATGGAGCCAACAATGAAAATCAGCAGGCGCTTCCTCATGGCTCGCCTCCCTCGCTCGATCGGCGGATCTCTGAAGCCTGCTTGCGGGCCGGGCGCCCCACCGCGATGAAAGAGTCACTGCCCATGATTCGCGTCCCGTTCTTGAACCTTCCGGTGATCCAGACTTCATATGTCCGGCCGGGTTCCAGGTTGCCGAGCGCGTTGCACATCTCTTCACTCGAGAACTTCAGCTTCAGATCCGTGTGACCGCGCGCGCGCTTCTTGAATCTCCACTGCAGTGGCTCGACCTCCCCTGCGAGGCGCAGTGATGAAACGTCGATTTCGGTTACGTCATAATTCTGCGAGCCCCGTATCGAGATCGGCAGGAGCCATTTCGATCTCAGATTCACCCGATTCTGCCTGGTGCCCGGCTTGATGTCTACAACCACGCTGACGGCTCCCGATAGCTGATGGCAGGCTCGACAATCTCTTTCGACGAGAATTTGATTGATGCCTGATTGGGTATCTAGATGATGGCAAGAGAAACAGCCATACGGCTCTCCTGGTGTTCCGTAGGGAGCATCTGTCAGCTGATGGGTCGTCGTGTTGTACAATTTATGGTGTCGTTCGAGAAAATGACAGGCGCGACAGTCGGTTTCGACGAGCAATTGCTCGAAGCCAGCGCTGCTGTCGATTGCATGGCAAGAGAGACAGACATGCAGCTCGCTCGGAGTTCCATGGGGGGAATCGGTCGGATTTGGAATCACGGTGCCGTACAGAAGATGATGCCGATCGAGAATCGACTCATAGGGTGCCGGTGGAGCCGAAATAGCGAACCCCGCTCGTAGGGTGATCACCAGAGCGAGTGAAAGCACCATCGCCAAATGAGTGTTTTCCCGCATGCTCACTCAAGATCGACAAGGGCGGAATTCCGCCGGGTTTCATCTCCCCCTCCTCTTCAGTACATCGCCGGAAGCGTGCACGTGCTGATTTTTCGAACACTTCGACATCTCTAAGGATAGCAACGGCCGCGACGCAGCGAGTCAAATTTCTTTCCGGTCGATGTCGGAAACCGCCGCATCTCCGTCGGCGCAGGCGGACTGCGACGCCCACCATTTACTTGCAACAGATCAGCCCATTTACTGCGCTTTTTGCCGGCTAGCTGCTAGCGCTTGTTCGTGGGCGAATGGACTGGATCCGCGCTCTGCGCGTTCGGAACGCTCGCCACACCGCGAAATAGACGACCAGGTTGAAGAGGATCACGACGCAACCGAGAAACAGCTGCAACTCGCGCGAGAACTCGGCCGGGTAGATGACGGGAAGCAAGTGGCGCTCGATGAAGCCGCCATCGTATCCGGCGGCACCGCTCGCGCGACGCAGCGAGTTCTCGAGGGGCGTCAGAGGGCAATACCACTCGCAGAATTCCACAGCGGCTCCCCAACACGCTGCCGGCAGATGAACCCAGGGCATCCAATGCCAGCGAAGAGCCAGCAAACCCCCGAGTAGAGCGAACAGGATGAACGCGAGGTGAATCAATACGACGAAATCGGCGAGAGCTTGATAGAGCATTGGGCACGGCGCCGTCCGTAGAAAATCTAACGATCGGCTACAAGATAGTATCGGAAAGCGATTCCACTTCGGGTTGCCTCCCCAACGCGGGCTCCAATCACCGTATTCGCGTGGTTTTCCCTGGCGGGGTTCTTTCGACTGGCGAATTGCCCCGATGGGAGGGAAGATTCCGAGCTGAAAAGTGGCCAGGCGCGCAACGCTCCGACGGACTCCAACGCAGTCCGCCCGGGCATCGAAGCGGCAGCTTCAGAAGTGGCCATTGAAAACGGCGACTGAATGGGGACTTCATGGCAACCAACGATTACGACGCGATCATCATCGGAGGTGGGCACAACGGACTGGTTGCTGCCGCCTACTTCGCGCGCGCGGGCGCTCGGGTTCTGGTGCTCGAGGCGCGAGACCGGGTTGGGGGCGCTGCCGACACCAGCTCGCCTTTCGCCGAACTGCCGGACGTCAAGGTATCCACCTACTCCTACGTCGTCTCGGTGCTGCCTCCGAGCATCATCCGCGAGCTCGAGTTGGAGCGGCACGGTCTGCGACTCTTTCCGGCCTGGGGGAGTGCAAACCCGATTCCCGACGGTCGCTGCATGGAACACTTCAGCGATGAACCGCAGCGCACGCGCGAGTCGATCGCGCAGTTCTCGAAGCGCGACGCCGAAGTCTTTCCCGAGTGGGAAGAGTGGATTCGCGCCGCGGGTGGGATCCTCGGGCCGCTGCTTACCCAGGTGCCGCCGCGCGTGGGTTCCGCGAGCTTCGGTGATCTCTTCGAACAGGCGCAGCTCGCCTGGAAGATGCGCAAGCTCGGCGCGCGGGGCGTCGCGGACCTGACCCGCCTGTTCACCATGAGCATCACGGATCTGCTCGACCAGTGGTTCGAGTCCGATGCGGTAAAGGCCACCATCGCCGGAGTCGGCGTGATCGGCGCCTGGAGCGGGCCGGACGGGCCCGGAACCGCATTTGTACTGCTCCACAACGCGATCAGTGACGTGGGCGAGGGCGAAGTGAATTCCTGGGGCTATCCGCAGGGCGGCATGGGTGCGGTGTCGGCCGCGATTCGCCGTTCTGCCGAGAGTGCGGGCGCCGAGGTGCGCACGAATGCGCGCGTCGCGCAGATCCTGACGCGGGGCGACCGGGTGGTCGGCGCGGCGCTCGAGAGCGGCGAGGAGTTTCGCGCGCCCTTGGT
>JAFDBP010000247.1 GCA_019313245.1 Deltaproteobacteria bacterium | reverse complement strand
TTGGGCAGGACGTGGATCGCGCGCTGCAGCGGGGGCCAGTGGAGGCCGAAATCGCGGAATGAATCGCAGTCGTAGGCCTCCAGGGTGATCTGGTCGGTCGCTGCGAGCCTCGGGAACATCCGCACGTCTTCGAAGTCGTCGATCTCGTGGGGGATCAGATGCTGAACGGCGCGGCTCGCATCGGCGGCCCGAATGAGGTCGTGACCCGCAGCGTCGGCGTTGACACTCGCTTCATCGAGCAGGCTCCGGGCAAATTCGTTCAATCGACCCTTGAACGCCGAGAGGAATTCCGTCCAGGTCTGCCTCTTCGTCGGTGAAGGCGCGCGCGCGTAGAACCGGGCGACGTTGCCCCGGAACAGATCCTCCATGCTGCCCTGGCCGCCGAGATCGTTGTAGGCCTCATAGGCGGAGAGCTTGCCCGCGATCAACTCGTCGAGCATCGCCAGCAGCCGCGCTCTCGACGCTTCATTCATCGCAGGGCGGGTACCGGCACCGGGCGAGCTGGAGTCCACCATGTCTGGCAGCAGTGTGCTCCACGCAGTGCGCAATGTGTCGCCCGCGATCTCGAATTGATTGTGCTCGCGCGCACTCTGGTCGGCGATCATCAGCGCGCTGAGCGTGAGCATGTCGGTCGATTCGCGCAGCAGCTCGATGCCATCCGGAGCCAGCTCCAGCAAGTCGCCTTCGCTCGCAAGGATGCGATCCTGCTGCACCGAGAGCATCGCGCGCAGCGAGAAGGCGATCGAGCCGTACTGATCGGCACGCAACTTCGCGATCGTCAGAGCGGGATGCTCGGCAAATCGGACCTCGATCTCACCGGTGCCGGTCTCCCTCCACGCGAACCACACTTCGATCTGTTCGCGGAGCCTCTGCGGCGATACCTCCGCCTCGCCCGCGCGAGCCGCCACCCTCGACGCGCCCGCCCAGATGTGTTCCACCCAGCGCTTCTGAAGCTCCACGTTGGCCCAGCGCCCCTCGTCGGCGAGCGGGGTGCCGTAGAGGAAATCCTCGAAGCGGTTCGCACTCGAGTTGCACTTCGCGTCGCTCTCGGACTCGAGTCTTTCGATCGCCGAGAGAACCAACTCCGGCGGAGGCTCGCCCTGCGCCTGGATCGGGATGACCTCGTCGGGCGAGCCTGCCGATCGATCCCGTTGCAGCCACAGCAGCAGCGAGACGGCCGCAGCGAGGGCGAGCAGAGCGATGGCGAATCGCACCATCTAGAAGTGCCCCGCGAGCGGCTCGTCCCATGCCAGCCCTCTCATGGCCGACAGGTTAGCAACCCGGTGTTGGACGAAGCCGACCGCGCGGCGTGTCGGGCGCGGGCCTCAGACCTGGAAGATGGTTTCGTCGGGCAGGCGAATCGCGGTCAGTTTGCCGCCGTAGACCACGCCGGTGTCGATGCCGATGCTGAAGGGTGAATTCCAGCGCACCTGCAGATCGTTCGAGGGCGTGTGGCCGTAGATGATCGTGATGCCGAGCTTGTGCGGCATGTCGCCGATCGTCCGGTTCCACAAGAAATCCTCCACGTCGGTCTTGTGCAGCGCGAACTCGAGATCGGCCTCCTCGATCGCAGAGTTGCTCAGGCCGGCGTGGACGAAGAGATAGTCCCCCTCGCGGTGGTGGAGTTTGAGTTTTCGAAAGAAGGCCTCGTGTGTCTTGGGGAGTTTGAACAGGGACGGCTCGAGATCGGAATCGAAATAGTCGTAGCTGACCAGCGTGCGGTCGCCGCCGTTCATCAGGAAGGCGTCACCCGCGAAGTACATCGGATCGTCCCAGCCGAGAAAATCGAGAAACATCGACTCGTGGTTTCCGATCAAGAAGATGCAGGTCCGCTTCTTGGCGAGTTCGATCAGGTAATCGACCACGCCGCGCGAGTCGGGGCCGCGATCCACGTAATCACCCATGAAGATCAGGCGATCGTCGCTGCGCAACGGCAGGGCTTCGATCAGCGCTTCGAGCGCCTCGAGCTCACCGTGGATGTCACCAATCGCGTAGAGCACGTCCGATCGATCTCCAAAATCCGGCGGAGCGCGTTGCCAATCGGCCGATCCGGCCCGTCCACGCGTCGCACCTCCGCCCCTGCGTCATCGGTGCGGCGCCAAATCGGCTTGACTGCGGCCGCTCACGCAGCCGCGGCACCCGCTCGGCGCAACGCGAGCTGCCCGCAAGCCGCCCCGATGTCGTCTCCGCGGCTGCGCCGCAACGTTACCGTCATCCCCGCACCCGCAAGCACGCGCAAGAAGGCGTCGATCGCGGCGTCGGAGGGGGGGCGAAAGGTCGACTCCGGATGCGGGTTCATCGGAATCAAGTTCAACTTCGAGGGGATCCCGCGCAGCAAGGCGGGCAACCTCCGCGCATCTTCCAGCGAATCGTTGACACCCTCGATGAGGGTGTACTCGAAGAAGACCGGCCGCCGGGGGTTGACCGTGTCGAGTCTGCGAAGCAGGTCGAGCAATGCGTCGAGCGGATAGCGGCGATTGAGGGGCACGAGTCGGTCTCGCACGCTGTCGGTGGTCGCGTGCAGCGAAACGGCGAGATTGATCGGAGCGACATCCAGCAGTTCTTCGATCCTCGGCAGAACGCCCACGGTCGACACCGTTACGCGTCGCGGCGCCATCGCAAACATCTTGGGGTTCACGAGAATCGCGATCGCCTCGGACACGGCCCGCAGGTTCAGCAGCGGTTCCCCCATCCCCATGAACACGATGTTCGTGATCTTCCGGGGTTCGTCCAGGATCTCGCCCATGCGACACACCTGTTCGACGATTTCTGCGGTCGTCAGGTTGCGCGTGAATCCGAGCGCGCCGGTCGCGCAGAAGGTGCACGCCATCGCGCAACCCACCTGGGTCGAGACGCACAGAGTCGTCCGATCCGCTTCGGGGATCAGGACCGACTCCACTTGCGCGCCGTCGCCGGCGAGCAGGATGGCCTTGAGGGTGCCGTCGGCCGACCGGTCGAGGCGCTCGACCTCCAGACAGCGGACCTGCCAATCCGCCTGCAGGCGCTCGCGCAGCGCGAGGTCCAGATCGCTCATCTCGCTGAAATCTTCGACGCCGCGCTGGTAGATCCAGCCAGCGATCTGGTCGGCGCGATACGCGGGCAAGCCCTCGCCGACGAAGTGCTCGCGCAGACGCACGAGTGAGTAGTCCTTGAGATTCGGGCGACCGGACATGGCGGGCGGAGAGTAGTCGCTCGGGCCGCGCACTACGAGGCGGCCCCCTGTGCGTGGCGCATCCGGCTGGCCGCGAGCGCTTTTGCGCGCCGACAGTGGAAGAAGACGCACGCTCTGCCCTGCGAGGTCCACTCGCGCTGAAATCGGGTCGGCGGCAGGTCGCGACGCTCGTCGAGCGGCGCGCTCGGGGCCTGGACGCTTTCGAGCAGCGGCTCGCCGTCGAGCGCGGAGCGGATCGCCTCCGCGTAGTCGGGCGAGTCGGTCGCGATGTGAAGCGACCCGCCGATCATCAATCGGCGCGAGATCTGCCGAACGAAGCCCGGCTCGACGAGCCGCCTGCGCTGATGAGATCGCTTCGGCCAGGGGTCGGGGAAATTGATCCAGAAGGACTCGACGGATTCGTCCCGGAACGCCTCGCGAACCGCCCACGCGGCATCGACGCCGAGCAGCCGCACGTTGCGAAGATCCGAAGCGGAAAGCCTCTGGGCGACCTTGAGCACCCGTTTGAACGAGAGTTCGATGCCGACGACGGACCGGCCGGGGTCTCGGCGGGCCAGTTCGATCAGGAAGGCTCCGTCGCCGAAGCCGATGTCGACGTGCAGGCGCAGCGGCGCGGCTGCGGGCAGACCGAAGAGCGCCGACCAGCCCTCGCGGCGAACTTCCTCGGGCCAGACCCGCCAGTCGTTTCCGGCAATTTCTCGTCGAACGGTTCGCGACACTTCGGTGCCCCACGCGCCAGTTGAGTGAAATTGTAGGATTTCTTCGCGGAGTCGCGTCAGAGCAGATCTTCGGGGTTGAAACCGTGACGCTGACTGAGCGTGTCGGTCACGTGCCGAATGATCAGCAGGACCGATCGGTCGAATGAGATGTTGTCGACGATCGGCACCTCGAAGCGCTCTGCGAGTTCGAGAAAGTGGTCCTGGATCTGGAGGATCGAATCGAGGTTCTCCAGATAGCGGTGGGGGGGCCGGTACTTCGTCTCCGTGGCCCGCGCCGCAAAGCGGTTGCTGAAGGATTCCTCGTCGAGCGTGCCGACGACCAGGAAGATCACGTCGGCAATTTTCGAAAACGGCTCCAAATCGATCAGACCCGGCACGAGCGAAACGCCGTCCATCACGAGGCTCGCGTTCTCGTTCACCGCGCGCTCGAGCGAAGCCCGGATGCCGACCGAGACCGTCGCGGCCTGCTCGCGAAATCCCCCGATCACCTGCTCGGCACCATCTCGCTCCACGGAGGAGAGCAGGCGGTGGGCGTCATACGAAGAACCGTGAATCGCGGGCGCGATCGCGGGAGAGAGCATCAGGCGCATGATCTGGCGGATCGAATCCGTGGAGAGCACCCGGCCGATTCCGAGCCGGTGGGCGACTTCGAGCGCGAGGGAGGTTTTCCCCACGCCGGCCGCACCGCCGAGCAGGATCATCACGGGACGCTCGGGATCCTGGTATTTTCGCCAGATCAAGTAGCGCCGAGCGGCCTCGGCTCCGATGCGCTGGCCGAGCACCTGATAGGCCAGCTCGCGCAACTCGCGGCGATCGACCTCGCGCTCGCCGCGGCTGACGAGTGCCCGCTCGATTTCGCGCGCGACTTCGAACGCGTCGTGCGGGTCGATTGCCGCGGCGAGCAGCGACTGGGAGAGAATTCCCTTCGAAAAAGGCAGACCCAGCCCTCGGCCCGTGATCGTGATCTCGTCGCCGGCCGGGACCGCGGACTCGGCGCGATCGCTCCGCGGGCCGAGAATCTCCAGAACCGCCTTGGCGAGCTCCTCTTTCGGGACCACCGAGCGGCCCCGAATGCGCTCGCGGACCTGGTCGGCGGTCTGATACGCCTCCTCGAACGCGATTCCGCGCGCCATCAGCGAGTGGACCATGATGCCGCGCATGTAGGGGCGCCGATTGGCGCCATCTTCGACCAGGGTCCGGTCCGCCTCCGAATCGCTGTTCCAGTCGTGGTTTTTGTCGCCGGATTTCGCCATCTCGCCCAACCTAACCCACACCCGCCAGCGCCGCGAATCGGCGAAAAATCCGACAAAGCCCCCTATTAACGCAGGGTTTTACCCTAAATCGAAACAAATTCGCAATGTTTTGGGTTGACTTGAGCCAGAACCGGATCCTACGCTTGCGGCAACCGAGGGAAGGGGACGTATTTGGGCATTTCGAGGCCATCGGAGTGAATTCCGTCAGGGGGCGTTTTCGGACGCGCGATGTCGTGGATCTGCTCAAGATCTCGCGGCGGCAGCTTCAGTATTGGGCGCAAACTGGCCTCGTCGAACCCAGCGCAAAGTCTCCAGGAGGACACAGTAGGTACAGCTTCGGGGACCTGGTGGCCCTCAAGGCTGCAAAAAGACTGATCGATTCTGGTGTTTCGGTACAACGAATCCGCGCTTCGATTGGTGCGCTGCGCAAAGTCCTTCCAACCGTGAAACAACCTCTCGCCGAGCTGGTCCTGGTCGCAACGGGCGACGTGGTTCTGGTATTCCGGGATGACACGGCTTTCGAGGCCATCTCGGGCCAGGAGTGGGTGTTCGAAGTCGCGAAATTTCATCGCGAAGTCAGCGCCTGGCGACGCTCCGTGGCGACCCTGCCACAGATGCACAAAGTCCAGCCCAAGGAGAGGTTGCTCCGCGATCGGACGGCTTGATGAATTTGAGATTGGATTGACCCAGTAGCTCGACACCGACCACCGGGAAAATGACCGCGTCACGAGTCGGCGCAGCATCGACCGGCTCAGCGTCGATGGTGGATCGCCCAGGCGATCGCAGAAGCGCCATCCGGGGGGGTGCTAAATGCGGGTCATCGCAATCGTGAACCAGAAAGGTGGCTGCGGTAAGACCACCACAACGGTCAATCTAGCGGGGGCCCTCGCGGCGGACGGCGCGCGAGTCCTCGTCGTCGACATCGACCCACAGGCTCACGCGACACTTGCTCTGGGAACCGACCCGGACAAGCTCGACGAGAACATCTACGAGATTCTCGCTGAACCGGATGGCAGCGAACGCCTGCGCGAGATCATCGTCGAGGTGAGCGAAGGCCTGGACCTCGCCCCCTCGGGCATCGTGCTTTCGGCTCTGGAACAGAAACTCGCCTCCGAGCGCGTCGACGAGAGGACGGAACGCCTCAGCGCCGCCCTGGAAGCGCTCCCCGAAGGCAGCTACGAGTACGTGCTGATCGACTGCCCACCCAATGTGGGCCTGCTCACCTTCAACGCGCTGCGCGCCGCAACCGAGGTGATCATTCCACTCGAAACCAGCCGTTTTGCGATTCACGGGGTCGAAAAGCTGCTGGAGACCATTGCACTGCTGACCGAGCGGATCGGCCACGACCTGAGCGTGCGGGTGCTGACGACCCTCTACGACGGGCGCACGCGGTTCGCCCGAAGCACGCTGGCCGAGATCCGCGAGATCTTCAAGGACATGTGTTTCGATACCGTCATCCGGCTCAACGTGAAGCTGCGAGAAGCCGCGGCGCGCGGGAAACCGATCGGAAACCTCGCAGCGTCGGCGAACGGAGCCCTGGATCACGCGGCGCTCGCCGTCGAGGTGGAGGCCTCGCCGCCCGTGCAGTCCGAAATTGCGCTCCCGGCCGGCCCGGCCGAGAGCCCCTCGCGGGAAATCGTGGTGCGGTTCCGCGACGCCAATGCCAACGACGTGCGGATTGCGGGCGACTTCAATGGCTGGGTGCCCGACAAGGGCGTGCGGTCGCTGATCGAATCCGAGGGCGAGACGCGGGTCTGGACGAAGATCCTGATGCTGCCGCCGGGCACCTACCAGTATCGCTACGTGGTCGACGGTGAATGGCGGGAGGACCCCGAGAATCCCGAGATCGTCTCGACGACGGTCGGTGGGCGCAATTCAGTTCTGGTGGTGAGCTAGCGGGGTGCTAAATATTCCACTCCATCAGTCGGAACGCGCGATCGGTTCCGACATGACGGGAAACGCGCCAGCCCTATCCCCCCAATAAGCGGCCCGCCGCAGCTGGACGGTTGTACGCGGCGCGCCATGGGTAGCCAGTCGTACGCCACTGTTTGGCTGTACGTCGCCAGCTGGGATCGGTCGGAAGTTGCCGCGAAAACTCGAAGACGTGCTCGACTATTTTCTGCCGGGAGCCGGCATTCCGGCTTCGCTGGCGCACGCCAACGCGTATCCGGGCGAACCCGCGCAATCGCTCGATCGCGCGCACTCCGATTGGAGCCCGGGCGGGAACCCGAACGCGCGAGCGCGCACCGATCGACCCGCCGCGCTGCCGATCATCGCACTGCCCATCGGAGACCGGGACGTCGTGCACGCGGCGTTCGCGTGGAACCTCGCGGTCGAATTCGCCCGCTTCGGCGCCAATGCCACCCTGCTCGCCCCGGCGGACACGGCCGCCGCCTCGCTCTGGCCGCCCTCGGGCCGCGGCCCGATCGGCGCCAAACTGGAACTCGTGCACGCCAGGAATCTGCGCGAACTCCACCGCGCGGCGCTGGATCTCGCGGTGTCGCGGGCCGCGGACGCGAGCAACGGGGGGGTGATCCTCGCGCGGGTCCCCACGGACTGGCTCAACGGCGCGACGGACGGCCGGGCACTGCTGCGCTGGGTGTTGCTGTTTGCGGCCACAGAGCCCAAGGACCTGCGAGAAACCTATGGCTTGGCCAAGCGCGTGCTCCAGGCCGGTCCGATCCCGCGGCTCGGCATCACGATCCACGGAGCTCGCCGCATCGAAGAGGCCGAGCGCGCGTTCTCTCAGCTCGCCGACACCACACAGAGACACCTCGGTCACAGCGTCGTGAGCTACGGTCTGCTCATGGACGACCTTCACATCTATCGGGCCATCGTCGCCCACCGCCCGATCGGACTCGAGCACCCGCAGTCGCGCGCCGCGCGGGCACTGCGCGACGTCGCGCGGTTGTTGCTCGAAGACGCACAGGAACACGCGCTTGGCTGAACTGGCACTCGCTCGACCGCCGCGAAAATCCCAGCTGATCGAAGGGCTTCGCGCTCGCTTGGATGAGGTCGTTCCGTCGCTGCAGCTGATCGCAGAAGGCGTACTGGGCGCGGATTCCAACATCGATTTCGTCGGCGTCGAGCCGACGGGACGCGCAGTCCTGATCCTCGTCGGTGAAGACGGCGACGATCTCGAGCTGATCGGCCGGGCGATCGCACAGCGCGCGTGGGTCGAGCCGCGCATTCGCGATTGGGTGCAGCTCGCGCCGAATCTCGGTCTGCGGCCCGGGGCCGGGACGCGCGCCGTCCTGCTCTGCGCCTCCTTTGGCGACCAGACCAAAGCCGCCGCGGCCGCGCTCGGAAGCGAGGCCGTCTCGCTCGTCCGGTATCACTACCTGCAAAACAGGGGCAACCCCGAAATCCTGATCGAGCCGATTGCGCGAGCGGCCCCGCACGCACCGACCCCGCGAAGAGCCGACAGCTCCGCCACTGCGCCGTTCCGCACCGGCCTCAGCCACGAGGACCTCGGGCTGACCGCGGAGGAGTACGTCGAGTTCGAGTGAGCCCGGCTTCCCCTGGGGGGCGGCGGGGTCGTTGGTGCATATTCAACCCCCAGCGCCACTCTCACGTTTCGGGTTTCCGTTGCGGGGTGAATATTCACCAACGTCCCCGCTTGACCGCTTTCCGGTGACAATTTTCGACACTCCGCGCACCGACCGGGCCACTCCTCATCGAGGAGCCAATCTCGGGGCTCCATCGCCGCGGCCGGACGAGGCCCGGTTTTCCAGCCGGAATCGGGGGGGCGGAGGCGTCGAAGATGAACGCTGCGGATCGCGCGGTCGCGCCGTCCGACCTCGAACTGATCGAGCGGGTTTCGAACGGCGACCAGGCGTCGTTCTCGACCCTCTACGAGCGCTATTTCCCGCGCGTCTATCGCTTCGTCGACCGGCGCATCGAGAATCGCTCGGACGTCGAAGAGATCGTCCAGGAAGTCTTCACCAACATCTTCGCCTCGCTCGAATCGTTTCGCTCCGAGGCACCGTTTGGGGCCTGGGTGTTCGGCGTCAGCCGAATCACCATCGCCAATCGATTCAAGAAGAAGCGGCATCCGACCGTGCCGATCGACGCGCAAGACGAGTCGCACATGATCGGCAACACGGGTTGGCGCGAACCCACTCCGCTCGAGCACTACGAGTGTCGGGAGCGATTGGAGTTGCTCGAAGCGGCCACCGATCGAGACCTGTCTCCGATCCAGCGGCGGCTGTTCGTCATGCACCACCTGCAACATCGGAGCATTCGGGAGATCGCGCGCGCGACGAACAAGAGCGCGGACGCCGTGAAGTCCGACCTCTATCGCGCCCGCCGCACGCTGCTCGCAGTCTGAACTCGCGCAGTTGGCCGAGCCTACGCGCCCGGCCGAACCGGAGCGTGCCGGATCGCCAACAGGGTTCCGCCCACGACCAACAGCGGGATTGCCAGAAAATTGAGCCCGGGCACCCAGCAGATCAGGAAAGCCGCACAGCCGAAGCCCGCCACGACGGGTTTGTTGGCCATCAGCCAGGTTCGCTTCTGCCGAAATGAATAGCGCCGGCGATCGAGCGTGTAGCTCGCGTAATCCAGCGGCAGAAAGAAGATCGAGAAAGCCAGGATCGACGGACCGGTCACGAGGTGCGCCCCGGGGATGACGAACCCCGCCAGGGCGAGACCCGCGACCACGGCGAGAAAGAACAGCGCCCGCCGCAATTCCTCGCGCAGCGAGCGCAGCGCGTCCGCACCGGTACCGATCAGGCCCGTGGGTGCGTCTTCTTCGACCACTCCGGTTTCGATCCACTCGACCCGGCTCGCGAGCACGTCGAGAAACGGGGACGCGAGCACATTGGCCAGCAGAAACGAGACCAGCAGCACCACGCCCGCGACCACGGCGAAAATCACCGCGCCGAGGATGGCCAACAGCGCTTTGGCGGGGCCGACCCACAGCCACGCGTACCAGCTCGTGGCCTCGAGGCTCGGCACCCAGAGCGTCACCCATTCGTAGAGACCGCCCGCATAGGCGACCAGAAGCGAAATCGCGGCCGCGAAGGCCAGCAGCGAAAACCCGATGGGAGCCGCTGCCGGCGCCCACAAGCGCCTCTCTCGCAGCAGCAGCCGCCCCCCCTCCAGCGGGAGTTGGAATCCATCCATCAATGAGCGCGGCGAGGCCATGCGCTTCTCCGGAAGAGACGGGGGGCCTTCTATACTACAGTCCCGGAGCCGAATCCTCGATTCACACAGCCCCGGGACGAGAGCTGCGATTCGACGTCCCTCGTTCAAACACCGCAAAATATTGGAGTCTTTACGATGATGTGCCAGCTACGCACAACGGCGATCGCCTGCTGCCTGTTCGCCACCCTCGCCTGTCAGCAATTCGGCCAGAACCCGGACCGCGGCGCCGGATCGGGAGAGTCCGCTGACGCAGTGGCTGCGACCCTCGACGGCCAGACGATCACCATCGGCGACGTCGACGAGCACATCAAAGAGCAGCTCTTCAGCGAGGCAACTTCCGAGCGCAACCCGGCCACGCTCTACGAAGTGCGCACGCGCGCGCTCAAGGGATTGATCGACACCATGCTCGTCGAAAAAGCGGCCGCCGCGGCGGACCTCACGTCCGACGACTACCTGCGCCAACAGGTCGAGGCCCAGGGCGACGTTCCCGAGGCAGAAATCTCCGCCTTCTACAACGAAAACATCGATCAGATGGGCGGACTCAGCCTGGACGAAATGAGAGAGCGGATCGGCGCCTACCTGAAGGAGCAGCGCGTCGTGACGGTCGTCGCAAACCTGCGAGACCAGGCCGACGCCGAAATCCTGCTAGAGCCCAGCCGCATCGAAGTGGAAGCGATCGGGCCCGCCAAGGGGCCCGACGATGCGGTCGTGACGATCATCGAATTCAGCGACTTCCAGTGCCCGTTCTGCCAGCGCGTCGTGCCGACCATCGATCAGATCGCGGCCAAATACCCCACCCAGGTGCGCATCGTGTTCCGGAACCTTCCCCTCAACAACATTCACCCGCGCGCACAAGCCGCGGCCGAAGCCGCCGCCTGCGCGAACAACCAGGGCAAATTCTGGGATTACCACGATCTGATCTTCGCGAACAACCGCGCGCTCTCGGATGAAGACCTGGAGCGCTACGCGTCCGAGGTCGGCCTGGAGATGGCGGATTTCCGCCAGTGCGTGCAGAATCGAGAAACCCAGCAGATCGTCGATGCGGACACCGCCGTCGCGGAGACACTCCAGATCTCGGGAACGCCCTCGTTCCTGATCAACGGGATTCCGATGCACGGCGCACAGAGCCTCGAGGCGTTTTCGGAGGTCATCGACGCGGAGATCGCGCGGAGTGCGAGCGGCGCATCCGAAGCGACGCGCTGACGAATCCGATGGCAGAGATCTTCAAGGCATACGACATCCGAGGCATCACCCCTGACGATCTCGACGCGGCGATCGCCCAGCGCATCGGGCGCGCGACGGCGCGCTTCATCGGGGCGGCGACGCTGGCCGTGGGACGCGACGCGCGCCGGAGTTCGCCCGAATTGTTCGAAGCCCTCGTGCGCGGCATCAACGACGAAGGCGTCGATGTCATCGACCTCGGGCTGGTATCGACGCCGATGGTCTATTTCGCGGTGGAATCGCTGGCGGCCGGCGGCGGCATCATGGTCACCGCCTCCCACAACCCGGCGCAGTACAACGGATTCAAGATTTGCCGCGAACACGCGATCCCGATCGGCGAAGCCAGCGGACTGCGCGAAATCGAGAAGATCTCGCTCGCAATCGCGGACGAAACTCCGCGATCGAAGCGCGGGGCGATTCGCTCCGTCGACGTCGGAGCCGACTACGTCGATCACGTGCTCAGCGTGGGGGGCGAGTACAAACCGCTGAAGCTCGCGATCGACTGCGCCAATGGCATGGCGGCGATCGGGTTGGAGCCGCTGCTGGAGCGCCTCGACCTGGAAGTCGAGCGCCTCTACTTCGAGCCCGATGGCACCTTCCCCAACCACGAAGCCGACCCGCTGAAGCTCGAGAATCTGCGCGATCTGGTGGCCGCCGTGCAGCGCACCGGCGCGGATCTCGGGGTGGCGTTCGATGGCGACGCCGATCGCGCGGTCATCGTCGACAACGAGGGAACCCCGGTGCCATCGGACCTGATGACCGGGTTGCTCGCCAGGCGCCAACTCGAGCGCCACCCCGGCGGGCGCGTCTTGTACGACCTGCGTTCGAGCCGCGCCACCGCGGAGGAAATCGAAGCCGCGGGTGGCGTGGCCGAGATGTCCCGCGTGGGGCACTCGTTCGTCAAGGCGCAGATGCGCGAAGTCGGCGCCATCTTCGCGGGCGAACTCTCGGGTCACTTCTACTTTCGCTTTTCGCCGAATCTGGTCGCCGACGACGGCATCGCCGCGTTCGTGGCGGTGCTCGATCTGCTCGCGGCAGATGATCGCCCCCTGTCCGAAATCGTGGCTCCCCTGCGGCGCTATGCGGCCAGCGGCGAGATCAACCGCCGGGTGGGTGACATCGATGCGATTCTCGAAGACATCCAGAGCGAACACGCGGACGCCCCGGTCGTCTCGCGGCTGGATGGATTACTGGTCCGCTACCCGGATTATTGGTTCAACCTGCGACCCTCCAACACCGAACCCGTGCTGCGCTTGAACCTCGAAGCCGATAGCGAGTCGTTGATGATCGAAAAGCGAGACGCCCTGCTCGCGCGCATCGGCGGCAGCTAGAAAACGCGGACCAGTCCCAATCACCCGCCAGCGCGAACTTGATTTCGGCTGCGCCAATGGGTCGAATCGCGCCGCGGCGCTCGGCCGCCGCGAACGGCACGACCCGAATCGCGGGCCCAGCCAGCCGCCAAATCGGCTGTAGCCGCGGTTCCCACCCCTCCCGCGATCCGCGGATCGCCCGCAGTTCGCTTCAATGTTGGGCTGGGTGGCCAGGCCCATCGGAGAGCTGGCCGGCTCGCCGGATCGAGCCGACTCGATGGTAAATGGCGCTGGGGGCAAAGCCCGAGCCCCTTCGAGCGCTGAAAAAACTCGCCGGTTCGATGCACAACCGATGGGACTTACAGCGCAAATTGGGCTCGACCAGCTGCGCCACCTCGCCCCAAGGGAAAACCAACTGCGTGGCGCCATGTCTCAGGAACATGCCTCTGGAGCGCTCGCTAGGCGGAGAGGAGTCGGCACGACACTTGCTTATTAGGTCTTGGGCGGCCTCGAGAGTCTCGAGCTGGTCACTCGAGTAAATGAGAAGGGCCTCGCCGGATCATCCATGCTTCTTGCATCTGTGTGCATACTGCCGATTCCCGTTCGCGCTTTCCGGATCGCAAACGACGGCTGCTCATCTCGGCTCTCCGGCCTCTCCTGCACGATGGCCAGCTCCCGCAGGGTTTGCGGAGCGGGCGCCTCCCCAGCCTTACCGACCGTTTCTGCAGTCAGCCCCCCTTCTGGCGCTAGTCAACCAGTCGCACGGGAGTTCCCATGGTCGTTCTGATCGTTCTGGTAACGATAATCACCTTCATCATCGTCGATCTGCTGCTACGCCGGATCATGAAGAGGATGGAGGAGAAGAAGATCCGCCTCGAAAGGGAGGCCGCACTCGATACCGGACTTCGGCTCGAGTTCACGGACGAGGCCGACAGCCTGAAGCGCGTCGAAGTGAGCGATCCGAAGGCTCGCATTCTCGCGGTCGACGACGAAGCCATCGTGCTGGACAGCTTCCGAAAGATCCTGGTCATCGCGGGCTATTCGGTAGATACGGTGGAGACGGGCCAGGAGGCGGTGGGCCTCGTCCGCAAGAACGACTACGACTTCGTGTTCACCGATTTCAAGATGCCCGAGATGGACGGCGTCGAGGTGACGAAGGCCGTCAAGCACCTGCGCCCCGATGTGGACGTGGTCTTGATCACCGGCTACGCGAGCATCGAGTCGGCGGTGGAGACGATGAAATTCGGCGCGATGGACTACGTCGAGAAGCCCTTCACGGCCGACGAGCTAACAGCGCTGGTCAACAAGCTGCTGATCCGCCGGCAGGCGCGGTTGGAAGCGGAGAGCCAGCCCGAAATCCGGCTGATCACACCCTCCGTGACCGAGTCCGATTCGCGCCGCGAATTCAATGTCCCCGCCGGCGTCTTCGTCTCCCCCTGCCACAGCTGGGTCAGCCTCGCGATGAACGGCATGGTGCGCGTGGGGATCGACGACTTCACGCACAAGACCCTCGGCCGGATCGACTCCGTGGAGCTGCCCGGCAAGGGTCGAATGGTGACGAAGGGCTCCCCGCTGTTCTCGATCCAGCAGGGCGACCTGAGCCTCTCCGTTCCCTCCCCCGTGAGCGGAAAGGTCACCGACGTGAACGCCCAACTCCTCGACAACCCCGAGCTCATCAAGCTGAAGCCGTACGATCTCGGCTGGATCTGCAGGATCGAACCCACGAAGCTGACCGACGACCTGAAGGAAATGAGGGTCGGCGAAGATGCGGTCGCGTGGTATCGCGAAGAAATCGAACGTTTTACGCAAATGAAGAAGGGCATCGCCCAGGAGGATGCAGGGGCCGGGGCGGCGCCCACCGGAGAGGACGCGGCGAGCGATGTGCTCAGCCAGGCGACCTGGGATGCGTTCTCCCAGACCTTCATCAATCACTAGAGGGGCACGACGGAGAATCGCCATTCTAGCTGGGAGGCATCGTGAAGAACCGTGCCAAGCTGCTGGGCATAGTGGCGCTGTTGCCGTGGGCACTGGCGTCACCCGCTTTCGCCAATTCGGGAGCGGTGGAAGAAGAAGAATACTCCTCGGAGGCTGCTGAGGAGACCGACGAACTCACCGCACCGGAACTGGAACCGCGCCCCTCCTCGATCATGGGTGATTTGATCTTCCCCCACGTCGAGCACGTCGAGGACATGGAACTCGAGTGCGACGAATGCCACCACGAAACCAACGCGGTGCCGCTCAACTCTCCTCACGAGTCCTACTTCGATGATCTCTGGGTCGATTGCGGATCCTGTCACCACGAATCGGGCGCTTCCGATCTGGAGCCGAAGTCCTGCTACGAGTGTCATGATTCCAAACTGCGCGACATCGCAGACGAACGCCTCAGCTCCAAAGTCATCCTCCACAAGAACTGCTGGAAATGTCACGAGGTCGAGACCGGCCTCGCAGCCAGCGAGAGTTGCGAACTCTGCCACTCGAGGTGAATGACGGCGCTCGAGATGAGCCGATGGACCGAGCAGGTGAACAATCCGAGACCTACCCAGGTGCACTGTCGCGTGGATTTCGAACGTGGCGTCGCTGGTTGAAAGAGGGCTGAAATGGACAGACGAGGTTTCCTGAAAGCCGTCACTGCCGTGGGAAGCGCAATCGCGTGCCCGACCGCGCAAGCACAGCACACCACCGAAGAAAAAGAGTTCGTGGGCGTGCTGGTAGACACCACCCGCTGCATCGGGTGCCGCAACTGCGAGCTGGCGTGTGCCCGCGCCAACGGATGGGAAGAGCCCGACGTGATCAACGACGGAGCCCTGGAAGAAAAGCGACTGACCGACGAGACGCGCTGGACGGTGGTCAACCGCTACGAGACCGACCAGGGCGAGGTCTTCGTCAAGACGCAGTGCATGCACTGCTGGCAACCCGCGTGCACGGCCGCCTGCCTCACCAACGCCATGTACAAGACCAAGGAAGGCCCCGTGATCTGGCGGGGAGACAAGTGCATGGGGTGCCGCTTCTGCATGCTCTCCTGCCCCTTCGAGATGCCCAAGTACGAATACGACAGTTGGAACCCGCGCGTGCAGAAGTGCATCTTCTGCGCGGACCGCCTCGCGGAGGGGAAGAAGCCCGCTTGTGTCGAGGCTTGCCCGACGGACGCCCTGGCGTTCGGGAAGAAGCGCGAGCTGATGGAGATCGCCCGGGTCCGCATCTACAACCACCCCAAGAAGTACGTACACCACATCTACGGTCAGCACGAAGCGGGCGGTACGGGCTGGCTCTACCTGGCGGCGGTGCCCTTCGAGCAACTCGGATTCCGCACGGATCTGGGTACGGAACCCTATCCCGAATACAGCAAGCAGTTCCTCTACGCGGTGCCAGTCGTCTTCTTCGGCGGCCCCGCGCTGCTGCTGGGGCTTTCTCTCCTTTCAGACTCTGCGTCCGAGAGCGCCAAGGAGGAGATCTGACATGGTGAGCAGTGCAGGTCCGGTAGGCGGCGAGCATCAGTCCACCTTTCAATTCTTCCTGCAGGAGCTGAAGCCGAAGGGCAAGCTCCTCACGCCCTTCAACATCATCTCGGCCCCCGTGATCGTGGTCGGCCTGGTCCTGACGGTCATCCGCTTTACGCAGGGACTCGGATCGGTCACCAACCTCGATCAGCAATTTCCGTGGGGTTTCTGGATCGGATTCGACGTGGTTTGCGGCGTCGCCTTTGCCGCCGGAGCCTACGTGATCACGTTCGTGGTCTACATCATGAACGCGGAGAAATACCACCCCATCGTGCGGATCACGGTCCTCAACGGCTTCCTCGCCTACGTCTTCTACGCGGGAGCCCTGATGTTCGACCTCGGCAGACCGTGGAACATCATCAATCCCATCATCGGAAACGACTTCGGCTACAACTCGGTGCTCTCCCTGGTCGCGTTCCACTTCATGCTGTACATGATCACGGCCCTGATCGAGTTTGCGCCCGCAATCGCCGAGTGGCTGGGGATGCGGCGGCT
>JAFDBP010000246.1 GCA_019313245.1 Deltaproteobacteria bacterium | reverse complement strand
GGCGGTGGCCTGGCCTCCGGGCCGGTGAGCTTCATGCGCGGGTTCGACGCCTTTGCCGGGGTCAGCAAGTCGGGCGGCAAGACCCGCCGCGCGGCGAAGATGGTGATCCTGAACGCGAACCATCCGGACATCATGGAATTCATCCGGAGCAAGGCCGACGAAGAGAAGAAGGCTCACGCGCTGATCAATGCGGGCTACGACGGCGGCTTCAACGTCTCCGGCGGCGCCTACGACTCGGTGTTCTACCAGAATGCGAACCACTCGGTTCGCGTCACCGACTCGTTCATGCGCTCCGCGAAGGCGGGCAGCAATTGGGAGACCCACAGCGTCACCACCGGCGAGGTGATCGACGAATTCAAGGCGCGCGACGTGCTGAACGAGATGGCGGAGGCCGCGCACCAGTGCGGCGATCCCGGCGTCCAGTACGACTCGACGATCAACCGCTGGAATCCCGTCAAGGCTTCGGGCAGAATCAACTCCAGCAACCCGTGCTCGGAGTACATGTTCCTCGACGACACGGCCTGCAACCTCGCCAGCATCAACCTGCTGACCTTCCTCGAAAAGGCCTCCGATTTCGACATCGCCGGCTTCCGGCACGTGGCGAGGCTCACGATCCTCGCCCAGGAGATCATGGTCGATCACGCCGACTATCCGACGCCGGCGATTGCCCGCAACAGCCATCTCTTTCGGCCCCTCGGGCTCGGTTACGCGAACCTCGGCGCCCTCTTGATGAGCTGCGGGCTGCCCTACGACAGCGCCGAGGGGCGAAACCTCGCGGCGACCCTGACTTCACTGATGTGCGGCGAGGCCTACCACACGAGTGCGGACATCGCGGAGGCGATGGGTCCGTTCCCGCGCTATCGGATGAACCGCAAGCCCTTCCTCGAAGTCATCAAGATGCACGAGGAAGCGACGCTCGCGATTCCGGCTGAGGGGGTTGCGGAGCCGCTGCTCGCCGCAGCTCGAGAGAGCTGGCGCGCCGCCTACGAGACGGGCCGAAAATCCGGCTTCAAGAACGGACAGGTGACGGTGCTCGCTCCGACGGGCACGATCGCCTTCATGATGGATTGCGACACGACCGGTGTCGAGCCGGATATTGCACTCGTCAAATACAAGAAGCTCGTCGGCGGCGGTTACCTCAAGATCGTCAACAACACCGTGCCGCGGGCTCTCGAAAATCTCGGCTACGACGAGGCGGAAATCGAAGAGATCACCGAATACATCACCGAGCAGGAAACGATCGAAGGCGCACCCGGGCTGAAGGAGTCCGATCTGCCGGTCTTCGACTGCGCGTTCCGGCCCCAAAACGGCAAGCGCAGCATCCACTGGATGGGCCACATCCGGATGATGAGCGCCGTGCAACCCTTCCTCTCGGGCGCAATCAGCAAGACGGTGAATCTTCCCGCGGACGCCACCGTCGACGACGTCGCGCAGGCCTACATCGCGGGTTGGGAGCTGGGTCTCAAGGCTCTGGCCATCTACCGCGACGGCAGCAAGCGCACGCAACCGCTGAACACGCGCGAAGACAAGGGCGCAAACGGCGGGCTCGCAGAAATCCGTCCGATTCGCAAGAAGCTCGAAGACGAACGCACCGCGATCACCCACAAGTTCGCCATCGCGGGGCACGAGGGCTACCTCACCGTCGGTCTCTACGAGAACGGCCAACCCGGCGAGATCTTCTTGCGGATGGCCAAGGAGGGCAGCACGGTCTCCGGCCTGATGGACACGATTGCGACGATGACGTCAATCTCGCTGCAGTACGGCGTCCCGCTGCGCGCGCTGGTGGACAAGTTCAGCCACACGCGTTTCGAACCCGCGGGCTTCACCAACAATCCGTCCATTCCGATCGCAAAATCCGTGATGGACTACGTGTTCCGCTTCCTCGGCAACCGCTACTTGCAGAGCGACAAGATCGAGGACGAGCAGGAGGTTGGACAGAGCGAGAGGCCCGTCGAACCACAGCCCCTCCGCTCGGCCGTCGCGGGCGGATCCGGCGACCGGGCCCAGAGCCGAAGTCAGGGATTCATCAATCAGGCGGACGCTCCGAGCTGTCACGGCTGCGGCGCCATCATGATTCGCAACGGCGCCTGCTACAAGTGCCTCAACTGTGGGGAGACCAGCGGCTGTAGTTGAAAAAACGGGTTAACGGCGCCTCGAACTTGGGGGGGTGAGAGGCGCCGGGGAGCGCGGAGCTGCTCCGGTCGATCGACCGGATGCGCTCCGCGCTCCTGGTTTCGGCCCGCGGCAAACCCCGCCGTCCGGTCGAGAAACCACGGGCGACTCAGTGAACGATCTGGCGGTGAAAGCGGCTCAGCTCAGTAGATCCAGCGGCCGCCCTGGTAGCGGAAGATCTCCGTCACCGGAAGCGACGACGCGACCGTGCAATTCGAGGCGCCTACTCCATCACAGCTGTAGACCTGCTCGTTGTAGCGGAGAATCCCCACGAACGGCGCGGAGGGATGCCCCGTGGGCCGCAACTCCACCGTGAAGTCCTCGTCGAAACCGCGATAGGTGACCATGTTCTCGCTCGGACCGGGCTGCATGGTCGGGTTCGCTCGGTTCTTGGCCTCGTTCTCTTGCATCTTGGCCATCCAGTCTCGCGCGAACTCCGAAAACGAGTCTCGAGCCCGCTCGTCCGCGGAGTCGGGAATGGAGGCGACGTCATCCGCGAAAGCCGGGGCCGCCATCAACAGAAAAGCCACAGCGAGCGCGCAGATAGAGATGATCTTCGATAGCGATAACCGGGTCATATTGGGGCTCCTTGGGAATTTTGGGGCTCCTCGGGAGACTGGCTCCCGCTCACCGGTTATCGGCTGATTCCCGAAGTCGCTGAAGTTGGCGCAAAAACCCGTGACGAAGCTCACAGACCTGCTACCCAACACCGCAATGCAAGATACGTCGTTTCCGAGCGATTTTGTACGGACATTGGCCCCGGCGCTGCAGCGGGCCGCCTCGATCGCCCGCTCACTCGAGGGGCGCGTTTCCAATCGCCCCAAGCTCGGCGAGGCGACCGAAGTCAAAGCCGCCCTCACGACCGCCGACACGGCATCCCAGGAGGCGCTGCTGGCCCCCCTGCTCGAACACTTCCCGCAGGTGAGACTGGCAGCGGAAGAGGACACTCCGTCCGTTTCGCGCTTTTCGGATTCGGGCGACGCGTTGGTCGTGATCGATCCGATCGACGGCACGCTGCGTTTCTATCTCGAGGAGAGGGGCCCTTACGCGGTGATGATCGGCCTGGCGATCCGCGATCGCTACGAGGCGAGCCTGGTGGCGCTACCGCGCGAAGGTCTCTATTTCGATGCGGTGAGGGGCCGCGGTGCCCGGATTTGCCAAGAGGATACGGCCGCCCAGGCGATCGCGATCGGCGAGCCCAGCGGAAACCGAATTCTCGTGTCTCACAATCTCCCGAGCAGCGCGGTCGAAAGGCTGCGGGACCGCGGCTACGAAGTCGCCACCGCATCCGGCGGGGCGATCTCCGTCGCTCCGCTGATCCCCGGTGTCTGCGCGGGCCTGCGAATGGTGCGAAAATATCCGGAGGGCGTGAGCATCCGCGGCCGCATCGGCGCGCTGATCTCGGCCGAAGCGGGAGCCCTCGTCATGGGCGCAACCGCCCCCTTCACCCCCGACATCCGAACCCCCGCCCCGGCCCTGCTGGTCGCCAACAACAAGACCATCCTCGCCCACCTCCGAGACGCCCTCTCCACCATCCACGACTGACATCCGACCCTCGCTCGTAGTTCGGTGGAAACCGATTGCGACCTCAGTGCCTGAGTTTGGGGGTGGCGGAGGTCACTCCCAAACGAGCGACGCCGCAACAAATCATGAAACGTCGAAGTTGTTCGCGCACACCCTTCGACGCAAACGAGAAGAAGTACGCGGTGTGGTTTTGGGGGCCGGGTAGGTCTCGCAGCGAAATAAAGCGCAGCCCGCCTCGGATCGCCGCACGCCACAAAACCAACTTCACCGCGCGCGCACCGCAAGACGAGCGCCCCCTTGGCGGGCGAGCCATTCGCGAAGAGACCTACCCGGCCCCCAAAACCACACCCAGCAAGATGCAACCCGGCCAACTGGGCCCCCGCCAACGCGAAGTAGCGCGCCACTCCCTGAGGAACTG
>JAFDBP010000245.1 GCA_019313245.1 Deltaproteobacteria bacterium | reverse complement strand
TTTGGCGTGTTCGATCACGCGCTCGACCCCGCAAGGCAGCGCGTCGGTCTGCTGGCCGGCTTCACCGATCGCTTTCCGATGCCGGTTTCGCGCTACACGGGAAACCGGGAAGAGGACATCGCGGCCGCGCCCAACCTCTCGGTGTTGGCTCGCTCGCCGGAATCCGGCGTCGCGCTGGTTCTCGACGACGCCACCAAGGACGTCTTCGTGCTGAATCACCTGGAGTACGATGCCGACACGCTGGCCAACGAGTACGCGCGCGATCTCAAGCAAGGCCTCGGAACCAAGCTGCCGGCCCACTACTTCCCGAGCGACGATCCCCTGTTGCCGCCGGTGAACCGCTGGCGCACCTACGCGTTCCTGCTGTTCGCCAACTGGATCAAGGATCTCTACCACGACGCCCCGTTCGATCTGAGCAGCCTGCCGAGTCTGCGGCGCTGACCTCCCGACCCGGTTCGAGATCGGGCCGAAAGCCACTTACCCCAGCGCGCGGCTGAAGTGATAGACTGCGCGTCCGCCAAAAAGAGGAGGGCCGGCCAATGGCTCATCGCACCGAAACGAAGGCACTGCACGCAGGTTATCGGGCTGACCCCACCACGGGCGCCGTCGCCGTGCCGATCTACCAGACCACCAGCTACCAGTTCCGCGATGCGCAGCACGCCTCCGATCTGTTCGCGCTCTCGGAACTCGGGAACATCTACACGCGGATCATGAATCCGACCACGGACGTGCTCGAGCAGCGCCTTGCGGCGATGGAGGGAGGGGCGGCCGCACTGGCTCTCGCTTCGGGCCAGGCCGCGTCGCTCTACTCGATCCAGAACCTCGCGCAGTCGGGTGACAACTTCGTCTGCTCGACGCACATCTACGGCGGAACCTGGAATCTCTTCAACGTGACGATGCGCGACATGGGCATCGAAGTGCGCTTCGCCGATCCGAGCGATCCCGAGGCGTTCCGCAAGGCCAGCGACGATCGCACGCGCGCCTACTACGGCGAGACGCTGCCGAACCCGAAGCTCGAGGTGTTTCCCATCGCCGAGGTGGCGGCCATCGGGCGCGAACTCGGGATTCCGTTGATCATGGACAACACGGCGGCGCCGACGCTGTGCCGCCCGCTCGAGCACGGCGCTGCGGTGACGATGTACTCCACCACCAAATACCTCGGCGGCCACGGCACTTCGATCGGCGGCATCCTGATCGACGGTGGCAACTTCGACTGGGAGGCCCACAAGGAGCGCTTTCCCGTGCTGACCCGGCCGGATCCCGGCTACCACGGCGCGGTGTGGCTCGAAGCCGCCAAGCCGCTCGGGCCGATCGCCTATGCGCTCAAGGCCCGCGTGACACTGCTGCGCGACGCCGGCGCCTGCATGTCGCCGTTCAACGCGTTCCTGTTTCTGCAGGGCATCGAAACCGTGGCGCTGCGCATGCAGCGGCACTCGGAAAATGCCACGGCGGTCGCCGCCCACCTCGCCCAGCACCCGAAGGTCACCAAGGTGATCCACCCGAGCCAGCAGGCGGGAGAGGCGCGGCGGCGGGCGGACGCCTACCTGTCGGGCGGTTATGGGGGCCTCGTCGGATTCGAGCTGGAGGGCGCACAGGCCGCGGGCCAGTCCTTCATCGATCATCTGAAGCTGCTGTATCACGTCGCGAACATCGGCGACGCCCGCAGCCTGGCGATCCACCCGAGCAGCACCACCCACAGTCAGCTCAACGAGGAGGAGCTGGCGGCCTCGGGGGTCACGCCGGGCTATGTGCGGCTCTCGATCGGCATCGAGCACATCGACGACATCCTCGAGGACATCGATCAGGCCCTCGCCAAGGTCTGAGCGGCGCCGGCGCGCGGCGCCCGGGCCCCGCAGACCGGGCTCGGGCCCGCGTTCTGGCCCACAGCGGCCTCGTAGCGCCAGCGCTCGCCAGAGCCTCGTTCGGACGCCGTATTCAAGCGCGCGAGCCGACCCGCCGATATCCCTCTCGGCGGCGCAGCTCGTACTGGAAAACCCCCGTTCTGAAAGGAAAACGCGCATGGCGACGATTGGCTCAGGCTGGCAGAAACTCGAGGTGGGGCGCCGGTTTGGCCGGCGGGAGGCCAGCCCCGAGGAGGCGCAGAAGCCTCCGGTCGAAGAGGAGCGCACCGCTCTGATCCACGAGGGGTGCGAGGTCGAGGGAACGCTCTCGGTCGAGAACTCGCTGCGGGTTCAAGGCGATTTTCGCGGCCGCATCCAGGCGCGCAAGACGGTGACCATCGACGAACGCGCGAGCGTCAACGGCGACATCCAGGCGCGCAGCGTGATCATTTGCGGCGCCGTGGTCGGCGACGTCACCGCATCTCGCGAAGTCGTCATTCGAGCCACCGGCCGACTGCACGGCGACGTCAAGGCACCCGCGTTTCAGGTCGAACGCGGCGCGTTCTTGAACGGGCGGACCGAGATGTATCGACCCGAGCGGGTCGCCCAGTCGCAGCCCGAGCCAGACCTGGCGCACGAAGCCATTCGCTGAGCCGCGAAGATCGGTCCACGTCTGCCATCGAGCCGGCCCTGGCCGGCTGGGGGGATTTGGAAACCGGTTGGGCCGGAGGCCGATCGGTGTGCCATCTTACCCCGCGCGCGGTTTGCGATTCCCGAATCTGACGGAATGTCGCGGAGCGGTTCCCGCATCGGAACGCGTTCCCGTTGGAGGGGAGGATCATGGCCGATTCCCAATCGAGGCAGGGCAGGTGGATTTCTCGGCGCTCTTTTCTCGCCGGCGCTGCACTGGGGGGGGCGGGCGTCTGGGCCGTCGGCGTGATGCCGCGCTGGATCTTCTCGAAAGATCCCCACCGGCCCCCCCAGCTCTACGAGTACTTCGTCGACAATTACTGGTTCGAGTCGGTCGGCATGAACGACGTTCGCGACAACCCGCCGCTCAAGGGCCAGCAGCGCGTCGACATTGCGATCGTTGGCGGGGGCTTCGCGGGCATGTCGACGGCCTACAACCTGGCTCGTCTCCTCCCGGGCAAGCGCATCGTCGTCCTCGAAGGGGCGCGCTGCGGTTACGGGGCGAGCGGGCGCAACGGCGGTTTCGCGGATGTGGGAGAGCCCGGATTCGCTTATGTCTACGAGACACACGGCCCGGAGGCGGCGCGCGCGTATTACGACGCGACCCTGCTCGGATTGGAACAGATCCGGACCTTCGTCGACGATTACGGCGTGGACTGCGAACTCGAGCTGACCGGTTCTACGATGCTGGCGGCCGGCGAGAGCCACGTCGAATACCTCATCGAACACCAGCAGCGCCTGGAGCAGATCGGGGTCCGCGCCGAACTGATGGACCGCGCCGAAATGCGCCGCAAGCTCCACTCCGATCGCTTCTTTGGCGGCTTGCACGATCCGAACCACGCCATCGTGAATCCGGCGAAGCTCGCGCTCGGCATGAAGGGCGTGATCGAGTCTCTCGGCGTCGAGGTGTCGGAGCGCTCGAAGGTGTTGCGGATGATGCCCGGCTCGACGGTTCGCCTGGTGACCGAATTCGCGGAGGTTCTCGCCGACAAGGTGGTGATTGCGCTCAACGGCTACGCGCCGCAATTCGGTCTGTTCAAGAATCGCATCCTGCCCGTGAACATCTATGCGGCTGCCACCGAGCCGCTGAATGAGGCCCAGATGCAGAGCATCGGCTGGGCGGGCCGGGAAGGCCTCTGGGATACGCGCTCGGATTTCATGTACCTGCGGCTCTCGGCCGACAACCGCATCGTCTTCGGCGAGGGCGGCATGATCCCCTACGACGGTTCGCCGAGCACGGGGAACTATCAGCCGCTGATCGAGAAGATGCAGAGCAGCCTGCTCGAGACCTTCCCGCAGCTCGAGGGCGTGCGCTTTACCCACAACTGGGGTGGCACCGTCGCCGCCACCAAAGACGGCATGCCCTCGGTGGGCACGCTGGCCGACTCCGGCAACATCTTCCACGCCGTGGGCTTCAACGGAGAGGGCGTGGTGATGGCTCAGCTGGCGGGTCGGATCGCGGCCGAGCGCGTCGCCGGCCGGGAGACTCCGCTCTCCCGCCTCGCCATGGTCGACAAGCAGATGCCCTACATCGGCCCCGAGCCGGTGCGGAATCTGGGCGCGGCGATCTATCGGAAGCTGGATCTCTGGGAATAGCCGACAGCCTGCGATCGCGGACCGGGTCTGCGCCAGTCGGTCAGCCGATCTTCTCCACGCGCACCGCCGTAACCTTGGTTTCCGGAATCTTCGCGATCGGGTCGAGGGCCGGGTTGGTGATCTCGTTGGTGGGGCTTTCGCGGAAGTGGAACGTCATCGAACACACGCCCGGCGGGCAGATGTCGGTTACCTGGGCGTGCACCTTGACCACACCGCGTCGCGAGTGCACCTCCACCCATTCACCGTCTTCGATGCCGAACCGGGCCGCGTCGGCCGGGCTGAGTTTGAGCCACTCGTTGCTGTCCAGCTTTTCGAGTCCCTCCACGCGCCGGGTCATCGTGGCGGAGTGGTAGTGGTACAGGCTGCGGTCCGTCGTGAGGATCAACGGGTACTCGTCGTCGGCGATCTCGGCCGATTTCTTGTACGTCAGTGGAACCAGTTGGGCCTTCCCGTTGGGCCGGGCGAACTTGTCTTTGTGCAGGTAGGGCGTGCCGGGGTGGTTCTCGTCGAGGCACGGCCACTGCAGGCCGACCTTCTCGATTCGCTCGTAGGAGATGCCGCCATAACTCGGTGTCACCGAGGCGATTTCAGCCATGATTTCGGAGGGGTCGTCGAAATCGAAGCCCGGCTCGCCCATCTTGCGGGCGATCTGGGAGGTGATCTGCCAATCGGCTCGACTCTCGCCCCTGGGCGGGATGGCCGGCCGCACCCGCTGGACCCGGCGCTCGGTGTTGGTGAACGTACCCGCCTTTTCGGCGAAGGAGGCCGCGGGGAGGATCACGTCCGCGTACTGGGCGGTCTCCGAGATGAACAGGTCCTGTACGACGCAGAAGTCGAGCTTTTCGAGCGCTTGCCGCACGTGATTGGCGTTGGCTTCGGTCAGCAGGGGATTCTCGCCGACGAGATAGAGCGACTTGATCTGTCCCTCGTAGATCTTGTCGAAGATCTCGGTATGCGTGAGTCCCAGCTTGTCGGATAGATTGGAAACCGGCGGGCGGCTGCCGTTGCCGGACTTCGCCCCGATCCCCCAGGCCTGCTCGAATTTCTCGCGCACCGCGGGGTTGGTCACCTGCTGGTACCCGGGGTAGTAGTTCGGAAGTGCGCCCATGTCGCAGGCGCCCTGGACGTTGTTCTGGCCGCGCAACGGATTGACGCCCGAGGAGGGCTTGCCGATGTTGCCGGTCAGCAGCGCCAGGTTGGCCACAGCCATCACACCGTCGGTGCCGTGGCTGTGCTGCGTGATGCCCATGGCGTAGAACAGCGCCGCGGGCTTCTCCGTCGCATAGATGCGCGCCACCGTGCAGATCCGATCCCACGGTACGCCGGTGGTCTCCGTGACGAATTCGGGTGTGAACGCCTCGAGGGACTCCCGGAATTCACCGATGTCCTCACAGCGTTCGGCGAGGAACTGCTTGTCGTGTAGGTCCGCCTCGAGGATGTAGCGACACATGCCCATCAGCAGGACGACGTCGCTGCCGGGTTTGGGCTGGATGAAGTGGTCCGCCACCCACGCGAGTTCGATTTCCTTGGCGTTGGCGACGAGCAGGTTGGCGCCGTTCCGGGCGGCGCGACGCATGCGCTGGCCGATCACGGGGTGGGCGCTGGTGGTGTTGGCGCCGATGACGAAGAGGGTCTTCGCTCCATCGATCTCCTGGATGGAGTTGGTCATCGCGCCGGAACCGAAGGAGGTGACCAGACCGGCCACCGTGGGACTGTGTCAGAGTCTGGCGCAGTGATCGACGTTATTCGTCTGCATCACTGCGCGGGTGAACTTCTGAATCAGGTAGTTCTCTTCGTTCGTGCACTTGGCGCTCGCCAGTGCGGCAAATTCATCGCCCTTGGTGTCGGCGAACTTGCTGGCCACCAGCTCCAGAGCTTCGTCCCACTCGGACTCCACGAATTCGCCGTTCTTCTTGATCAGCGGTTTCGTCAACCGGTCGGAGTGGTTGACGAAGTTGAAGCCGTAGCGGCCCTTGACGCAGAGGCTGCCCTCGTTGGTGGGGCGTTCCCGATCGCCGCGCACGTCGACGATCTTGTCGCCCGCAACGCCCAGATAGATGCCGCAACCCACGCCGCAGTACACGCAGGTCGTCTTCACTTCGCGGGCCGCAAACTTGGGGCGCTTCGGGGCGAGTGCGCCGACCGGACAGCGGACCACACACTCACCGCAGGATTCGCAGGTCGATTCCATGAACGACTTGTTGCCGAAGGTTCCGATTGTGGTTCCGAAGCCCCGGTCGATGAACTCCAGGGTTCCCCGCCCGACGATCTCGTCGCATGTGCGCACGCAGATGCCGCAGATCACGCACTTGTTGGGATCGAACTGGAAGAAGGGGTTGGAGGTGTCGATCGGCAGCCCCTTGCTCGAGGGCCGCAGTCGCACCAGATGGTCGGGCTCGATCCCCAGGTAGGCCGAATCCGTGAGCAGCGCGCAGTCGTTTGCGGCCGCACAGGCCAGGCAATCCATGTGATGGTCGGAGATCAGCAATTCCATCGCGGTCTTTCGCGCGTGGTGAATCTTCTCGCTGTCGGTCTTGACGTCCATTCCCTCCTGCACTGCGGTCGTGCAGGACGTCGTCATGGGCCGGCCGTCGATCTCTACGCCGCACAGGCGGCACGCGCCCACCGGCTTGAGGTCGGGGTGATGGCATAGGTGCGGGATGTAGATGTCGTTTGCCAGCGCCGCGTCGAGTACCGAGCTGCCCTCTTCGGCGGTGATCTCCTGCCCGTCGATGGTGAGTCGAATCGATTTGGCTTCTTGGCTCATTGGGGCTCGCTTCCGCCGGTCTGGATTTCAGGGTTACCGGTGCGTTTTTCTACCGAGAACACCCTCGGTGGACAAACCTCGAAGCATACGCCGCATTTGTGGCATTTCTCCGGGTCGATCCAATGCACCCCTTTCGGCTCGCCGACAATGGCGTCGGCCGAGCAGTTCTTCCGGCACAATTGGCAACCGACGCAGCTGTCCAGAATGTGGTAGGTGATGAAATGCTTGCACGTCTTGGCGGGGCATTTGTTTTCGTAGATGTGGGCTTCGTACTCGTCCCGGAAATAACGCAGCGTGCTCAGGACGGGATTCGGGGCAGTCTGCCCCAGCCCGCAGAGAGATCCGCTCTTGACGCCAGCGCTGAGCTCTTCCAGCAGCTCGATGTCGCCGGGCCTGCCGCGTCCCTCGACGATGTCTTCCAGGATGGTGAGCATCTGCTTGGTACCCAGGCGACAGGGTACGCATTTGCCGCAGCTTTCCTTCTCGGTGAAGTCCAGGAAGTAACGGGCGACATCCACCATGCAGGTGTCTTCGTCCATCACGACCATGCCGCCAGATCCCATCATCGAACCGGCCGCGATCAGGGAGTCGTAGTCGACGGGAACATCGAGGAAGGATTCCGGTAGACAGCCTCCCGAGGGGCCGCCCGTCTGCACGGCCTTGAATTTCTTGCCGTGCAAGACGCCGCCGCCGATGTCGTAGATGATCTCTCGGGGCGTGGCACCCATGGGCACTTCGATCAGTCCGCTGTTGGCGATCTTTCCCGTCAGGGCGAAGACGGCGGTGCCCTTGCTCTTCTCGGTCCCGATTCCGGCGAACCAGTCGGCTCCCTTGTCGACGATCTGCGAGACGTTGGCGTAGGTCTTGACGTTGTTGAGCAGCGTGGGCTTGCCGTAGAGGCCCGAGTGCGCGGGGTAGGGCGGCCTGACGCGGGGCATGCCGCGATTGCCCTCGATCGAGATCATGAGAGCGGTTTCTTCACCGCAGACGAAAGCGCCCGCGCCCTGGAAGATTTCGATGTCGAATTCGAAATCGCTGCCCATGATGCCCTTGCCGAGATATCCGGCTTCTCTGGCCTGACCGATGGCGACCTGCAGGCGTTTGATCGCCAGCGGGTACTCGGCGCGGCAGTAGATGTAACCCTGCCTGGCGCCGATCGCGGAGCCCGCGATGATCATGCCCTCGAGCACGGCGTGTGGGTCGCCTTCCAGCACGCTGCGGTCCATGAACGCGCCGGGGTCGCCCTCGTCGGCGTTGCAGAGCACGTATTTGACGTCGCCTTCCGCCTGCTGGCAGAACTGCCACTTCATTCCGGTGGAGAATCCCCCGCCACCGCGCCCGCGCAGACCGCTTTGCTTGACGATCTCGACGATCTCTTCGGGCGACAGTTCGAACAGGGCCTTCTTCAATCCCCCGTAGCCCCCGGCGTTCACGTAATCCGAAATGTCTTCCGGATTGATGTGGCCGCAGTTGCGCAGAACCACGCGCATCTGTTTG